>DCVU01000016.1 GCA_002327415.1 Smithella sp. UBA2180 | reverse complement strand
GCAAAGCAGGCTTTCTTCACCAGAAAATCTTTTTTAAAATCGAAACCCATTTCTTTGGATTTATCAATAATGGCCTTCAAAAAGCTGGGTGTGCCGACATAAGCGGTAACTTTTAAATCCTTGATTAACTGCACCTGTACATGGGAAGACGAAGCGCCAGAGGGAACGACTGTCGCCCCGACTTTGCGCAGGCCTGTATGGAAAGTGAGTCCCGCCGCGACCAGATGATACGAAAAGGCGTTGAGCGCGATATCCTGCGGACCGATGCCCGCGGCATAAAATGCCCGTGCCCATAAATAATCGGTCTCGGAAAGATGCGGTTCATAAACCGGTCCGGGAGAAGTAAAAACGCGATCAATGGGAATATCGGGATTTTCTAATCCTGCGTAAGGTGGATCGAGTTGCTCCATTTCCACTAATTTTTCCCGGGAAGTAACAGGCAGACACACCAGATCCTCACGTGATTTAATATTATCGGGATTTATTTTATGAGCATCCAGCATCGCCTTAACATGCTCTGACTTTTCGTAACCGAGCTTTACCATTTCAGCCAGAGCCTTATCCTGCTGACTTTTTCTCTTCCTCTTCCCCCACGATTCTTTTTTATCGAATAAGTAATTCATGTGTTACCTTCTTAACAATAATAAATATTTTTTCATATTAACCAAATATTATCTAAAGACAAATCTCACGAAGTGGCGTGTGCATCCCGGCAAACCATCGGATTGCCTTTTAAAACGGGACGTCATTAATAACATAATCCTTAATAGACTCGTTTAATTTGAGTATCAATTTATCCTTATTTTCGAGCAACCATTGTAATCCAGATTCAGTAACATGATATGCTGTATAATCATTACTATTATAATTATTACAATCATTCTCTAAAGAAAAACTTATGTATTGCATGTTAAGAAGTTTTTTCAATGCCAGAGTTGTAGCTATTTTGGTATAGCCTGCATTTTCATTTTCATTTTTAATCGTATAAGCAGAAACGCCATCATCAGGATTATCTATGTTCTCAGCTATTGTTACCAAGCAAACTATCTCGCTAGGATCCAAACCTTCCGTTTGCTTAACAACACTCTTTGCAAGTTGTGAAATTCCATTACCTTTCTTTATATAGGCCTTAATTCGATCTTCTATCTGTTTTTTTAAACATTCAAAATCACTTGGTGATTCACTAAGGTGTCTTATTATCTTTCTATGTTGAACATCAAATGGAAACTTGGTTGTTCTTTCTTCAGAACAGATAAGAATTGTATCTTTTCCATATGCTATTGATAACCCTAGTTCAAACCACACATTGGGGTTATCAATAGTTATATCTGCAAGGCAAACTGCCGACTCCTTAATCCCCTTATTTATTTCCTCAATTGGAATTACTGAGTTTATATCCATATCCACACGATATGGTTCCAACCCAGCATTAATGATCGCTGGTTTATATATATCAGAAAATCGCTTGTCAAATTTTCCGCCATCAAATGGTTGAATAATAAAACATTTAGCCATAGTTTTCTCCTTTTTATCAACTGGCATTTTGGCTTCTTATATTTCTATATCCAATATAGGTCTAATAACCGATAATCTGATTTCTTAACCCCTTAGTGGTAACGACCACAAACATTATTTGCTGTATGCCAGTCGCTTCAAAAGAATATCCTCTACATTTCGCCTTGCATCTAAAACTGACAATACATAAATATTCTTATCTGAAATTCTGTATATTATTCTCCAGGGGGCAGTTATAAGCTCTCTGTATATATGGATGCCTTGATCTTGAAGTTCAGGCACCACGCGTCCGCGTTCAGGAAGAGAATAAAGAACTGATGCCATTTTTTTTATTTTTTGCAGTGTCTTTAAGGCATTGGCCGGACTATCAATCGCAATATATTCTATAATATCCATCAGGTCATGTTCGGCAACATCGGCCCAAAGTATTTTATATCCCTTGCTCATTTGAGTTTATCTTTCAGGTTCGCTTCAATGCTGTTAAAAACATCATCCTGACTTTTAACTTTTCCTTTTCTAATATCAGCCTCACCTTGTGAAATCAATTTTAAGATGCCGATTGCATTACGCATATTTTCATAGCTTGTCGGATCTTGAAGCACCGCGCGGGCATCGCCATTTTGTGTGATTATTATGGGGCGATGAGTTTCGTTTACTTGATTGAGTAAATCTGCCGCTTTAGATTTTAAATATGTTACCGACTTTATATCGTTTATTATGTTCATTTTCACAACCTCCGGTTCAAATATAATACTTAATTCGGACCGATTGTCAAGGTTTTTACGTAAGGAGCATCTAACGAAGTTAGCCGACTATATTAAGGTACTCATCCCGCTTCGCTTCCCTGCCAACTATGTTGGCGGGATTGTACCTCTTGCGCTTCGCTGGTCACATTGGCGTCTCATTATAGCCAGCGCTTTCGGCGCCTGTAGGACTTCACGTCCTTATACGACTTCGCAATTCCCGATGCTGCCATGCCCAGATAGAATTCCTTGATATCCGGATTATCCGATAATTCTTTGGACGTGCCTTCCATCATGATCTTGCCATTCTCCATGACATAGCCGTAATGGGCGACCTGTAGCGCCATCCGGGCGTTTTGTTCCACCAGAATAATTGTCGCTTGTTGTTCTTCGTTAATCTTTTTGATGATGCGGAATATTTCCTGCACAAACAGCGGCGCCAGACCCAGTGAAGGTTCATCCAAAAGCAGAAGCTGAGGATGAGCCATTAATGCACGGCCGATAACGAGCATCTGCAATTCTCCGCCGCTGCAATATCCCGCCAGCGCTTTTCTTCTTTGAACCAAAGCCGGGAAATAATTATAAACCATCTCCAGATCCTGTTTATAAGGTTTCCCGAACCTCGTGGCTGTGCCTACTCGCAGGTTCTCTTCAATCGTGAGATATTTAAAAGGCTGACGGCCTTCCAGAACCTGAATGATACCCTGACGGGTAATGAATTCCGGTGCCTGATTCTGAATATTGACACCGTTATAGATAATTGTTCCTTCTGTTACTTCGCCGTTTTCCGGTTTGAGTAATCCTGATATGGCTTTGAGCGTGGTTGTTTTACCGGCACCGTTACTACCCAAAAGAGACACGATATGGCCCTTTTCCACACTTAAAGAAACACCTTTCAATACCTGTATAACATCTGAATATACAACAGATATATTATTTAATTGTAGAAGAACATCTCCCATCTTTTTATCCTAACTATTTCTGTACTAGCCCCGCGTCACTTCGCTTTGCAGGATAAGTCCCACCTATGTGGGATAAGTGCGTTAATGAATTTACTTTTTTTAAAAAAGTAAATTCAAGCTTACTAAAAAATCTGCGAAATATTTCTGCTCAAAAAGCAAAATATTTCTTGATTTTTATCCTACCCCGATAAATCGGGATAAGAAAATTTATGTATTTGCTTTCAGCAAATACTAATTTTCTAATATGAGAACGGCCAGAGGCGGAAACTGGAACGAATTATTCGCCAGATTTCGGCCAACCCCTTCGGTTCAATTAATATAAATAACACAATGGCCAGACCAAAAACAAATTCGCGCAGCGGAGCCATGTTTAAACCCCAACTGGCTATTGCGGGAACATTCATTAACACACCAGTGAAAAATCGTAAAAATTCATTCAGCAGTGTAATAAAGGTAGCTCCGAAAATCGCGCCGGGAATATTGCCCATTCCGCCGATAATTACCATGGCGATATACTCAACCGAAAGTCCCAGGTTAAAAGGCTCCGTTGTAATGCTCACCATATAATAAGCCCAAAGAGCTCCGGCAAATCCCGCGTAAAAAGAACTTATGCCGAACGAAAGCAGTTTGTATTTGAAAATCGGAATACCCATGCCTTCTGCAGCGCGGTCATTGTCACGGATTGCTATAAAAGCTCGCCCGTATTTGCTCCTGATTATATTTACCGCAAACCAGGTCATCAAAACAAGGCTTACGAAAATCAGAAAGAAAAATGCCTTGTCTCCTGCTATCTGCCAATGCATTATTTGCGGCGACGGAAGAGTAATGCCCATTGTGCCTTTAGTTAGACTGTCCCACTGTATCAAAACGTACTCGATGATAAATTGTCCGGCCAGAGTGGCTATCGTCAAGTAAAGACCTTTCAGGCGGCCTGACGGTATGCCGATGATCATACCCACTAAAGCGGTAATGATACCCGCGGCAGGGATGGCGATATAGAATCCCACTCCCCATCTTGTGGCCATAATGGCCGCCGCATACGCGCCCACGCCGAAAAACGCGCCATGACCCAGAGATATCTGCCCGGTATAACCGATAAGTATATTGAGCCCGATGGCGGCAATTGCCGCGATACCGATGGTATTGAGAATATAGAGCATGTAAGGGCTTAAGCAGAATGGAGCAACGCCAAAAAGCAATGCCAGAAATATTCCGAGACTGACTCTGCCGAAGTCCGTTTCGAAAATATTTAATTCCTGCGCGTAATTTTCACGGTAGTTGCCGCAGGGATGAAAAGATAATTTCCTCATTTTTTCGCCTTTCCTACACCCTTTCAATTTCCACCAAGCCGAATAATCCGTAGGGTTTGACCATCAAAATAAATACTAAAACAATATAAGGCACTACATCGCGTAAAGATGTTGACAAGTAACCGGCGGTAAATGTTTCCAGAAGTCCGATGATGATCCCGCCGATAATCGCGCCGCCGATGCTGTCCAGACCGCCTAAAATAACCACGGGAAATACTTTCAGGCCGATGGAGCTCAAATCATGAACATTGACGCCGTTGATAATGCCGAGGACAATGCCGCTCATGGAGGCGACCATCGCCGCAATCGCCCAGGAGAGCGCGAACACACGCCGGACATGAACGCCGAGCGAAAGAGCCGCCTTCTGATTATCGGCAACAGAGCGCATATAAATACCCTGCGCCGATTTCTTAAAGAACAAACCGAACAGGACAAGAAAGATAACGCTGATAATCAGTGTTGCCGAATAAACAGGGGAAATATAGATGGCGCCGAATTGCAGCCCCATGGTTTGAGGTAAAAAGTCAGGATAGGTATATAAATTGCCGCCCCAGATCAGCAATATTAATCCTTTGAACATGGCGGCCAGTCCCACCGTGAGCATGATAACAAAAATCAGTTTTTCGCCGATTAACGGGCGCAGAAAAAATCTCTCGATAAGAAAGCCGAGCATAAAACAACCGATCAGAGTCAAAGCAAAAGCGACAAATACCGGAAGTTTCGCCCAGGTTACCAGCGTCAGGAAAAAGAAAGCGCCAAGCGCCAGCAATTCTCCATGGGCGAAATTCAACACGCTCGATGATTTAAAAATCATGACAAAGCCCATCGCGGAAATGCCGTAAAGCAGACCGACGCAAACGCCGTTAACCAATAATTGCAGAAAAAATTCCATTTACAAATCCTTATAGCAAGTTGCTTTCGTACCTTAAAATATTAATTATAGAAAGCTTACTTGGTATTATGCCAATAATCAATTGGCGCTAACTCACATTGATAATATTTATTGTTGTCTCTATTTCGCCGATTCTTCCATCGCGATACTTGACCTTACCGGTAACCTCAATATTCTGCCGGTTTTGGTACATTGCTTCAATAATCTTGAGATACAAGCCGTAAACAAAACGGCGGCGCACTTTTCCCGTGCGCGTCAGTTCTTCATCGTCCGCATCCAGAAGTTTATAAAGAAGAACAAATTTCTTAATCTTCATGACATCGGGAAGCTGTTCGTTGACCGCTATCACTTCCTTTAAAATCAATTCTTCCACCGCTTGTTGCTGAGAAAGGTCCATATAAGTCGTGTACGGAATCATTTTATCCTCCGCCCAATTGCCGACATTGCCCAAATCGATATTGATCATGGCGGCAATGTAGGGGCGCGCCTCGCCGAAGGTAACCGCTTCTTTAATGTAGGGGCTGAATTTAAGACGCGTTTCGATAAAATCAGGAGAAAAAGCCTCACCGCTTTTATTGCGGATGATATCTTCCTTGCGGCCGATGATGAGCAGATGGCCTTCGCTGTCGATGTATCCGGCATCGCCGGTCTTGAGCCAGCCGTTCTCAAAAGCGCCCTGCGTTGATTGATAATCGTTATAGTATCCGGAAAAATTAGCTTCGGATTTAACCAGCACTTCCTGATCAACGGCTATTTTTACTTCGGTCAGAGACAGCGGTTTGCCGACAGTTTCCAGCTTAACTTCGTTATCCGGTTGTATCTGAAATATGCCGCCGGATTCTGTCAGGCCATAGCATTGCTTTAAATTCAAACCGATGGCCCGAAAGAATAGAATAACATCCGGACTGATCGGATGGCCGCCGGTAAAGGCGCTGTGAAAATGAGAACAACCCAGGCGATCCAAAAGAGGCCGGTAAACAGTCGCCGACATAACTTTATTTAATATGCGCAAGGATAAAGGAATCGGCTGCCGGTGTGATTGTTTTTCTACAAGCGCTTTCCCTGTTGATTCACCCCAATAAAACAATTTTTTCTTTAGCCAGCCGGCATCAGATATTTTGACTCTGATGCTCGATGCCATATCTTCCCAGAAGCGTGATGAAGTGATAATTATCGAAGGTCCGATATCCCGAAAATCTTCCAGAACTGTTTCTGCCGTTTCCGGAAAATTCATGCACATAGCACTTCCGAGCGCCACCCCCATGCCCCACATTTGATCAACAATCCACGCCGGAGGAGACATGGATAGCCAGTTTTCTTCAGATTTAATATTTGTCGCCTCCAGCCACTGGTTGGCCATCGTGGTTAAATTACGATGCGATAACGTCGCTATTTTGGGAACGCCGGTGGTTCCTGATGTCTGAATCATAACAGCTATATCATCAGGACGTCCTTTGCCGATTTCCTCCTCGATAAAATTGGGATGATCTTTGATTAATTTCTCGCCTTCTTCCAGAAGCCTCGCATAGCTTATCAGCCAGGGATCATCTTCGTAGGAAGTCATTCCGGTGGGATCAATATAGACAACTTTTTTTGTCTGGGGCAGTTTTTCTTTCACTTCCAGAAGCTTATCGACCTGTTCCTGATCCTGAACGACAACGACAGGCGAGTTGATGCGTTTTATGGAAAAAGCCAGTTCATCGGCAATGGAAGAAGTAAACAAATTAAGGGTTGTCGCACCCAGAGAGTGCGCTGCCAGTTCCGAAAAAAGCCACTCGGGATGATTATGCACAATCATGCAGATATTTTCACCACGACACAAATTAAGCGAGGCAAACCCGGCCGCTGTTATCAGCACATAATGGACGTATTCAGTCCAAGTATATTTATGCCATATGCCATATGCCTTTTCGCGTATTGCCGTTTTGGTGTCGCCATACATAGCGGCATTTTCCACCAGCAACTGCGGCAGGGTTAATTTGCTTTTTGTTTTATTTATCTCTTCTTTATGCAAAATATAACGCCTTAGATATCTACAAAGCTTCAGCTTCGCCAAGATAAGCCTTAATGACTTCAGGATTGACGCTGATTTCTTCAGCGCTTCCTTCACCCAGTTTTTCACCGAAGTTTAAAACCATAATTCTCTGGGCAATGCTCATGACAATAGACATATCATGTTCGACCAGAATCATGGTGAGTCCCCATCTTTGATTCAACTCCAGAAGAAAGCGGACCATATCCTCTTTTTCTTCCATGTTCATACCGGCAAAAGGTTCATCAAGAACCAGCAACTTTGGCTCCAGAGCAAGCGCACGGCCCAATTCCACTCTTTTCTGCATTCCATAAGGAAGA
>DCVU01000102.1 GCA_002327415.1 Smithella sp. UBA2180 | reverse complement strand
TTAAAAGAGAGTGCATCTGAGTGTCGCGGCCCAGAAGAACCGGTCTTAGCAAATTATCCACACTGCTGATAACCAGCGATCCAAAGATAAGGATGGTGACGCCTTGCCAGATATTCCCCAGCAATAACATAATAATGCCCGCTGGCGCCCAGATTAATGCGCAACCGATAGCGGGAACAATGGAAAGAGCGAACATAAGGACACCCCAGACCAGTGCCCTTTCAATTCCGGTTATATAAAAAATCATTCCTCCTAAAAAACCCTGAATACCGCCGATGATAAAAGTGAATTTTAAAGACGCTTTGGCGGTTGTCAAAAATTGATTAATAAAATGTTCCAGATGTTTATTATCAACGGGAATATTATCTTTTATGATAGTAACAATCCGTCTTCCGTCGCGCAGAAAGAAAAACAGACTATAGAGCATAACCGCGAACTGGACGACAACAAGAATTGTGTTTTGCGTGAACCCTGATATGTGACTAAAAACGTAACTGGTAAGAACTTTAAAAGCTTCCTGTGATTTATTAATCAGAAAAGCCTGATCCAAGTTCAAACTGGCAAATATCGGCTTTTTGCTTAAAGTTTTAAGCGCTTCGGAAAGAGTGCCTATCCAATTGCTGCTATAGGAATTAAAGGATTGATAGATATCAATTATTTCCATAATCAGCAGGTCGATGAGTAATCCAACGGGCAGAATTAAACAAAGAATAATACCAATCAGTGTTATGCCGGCGCAAATATTTTGGTTTACAATCTTTTTATTAATAAATTTGTATAATGGAGCAAATACACTGGCGATCAGAACTGCCCAGAAAACAGCAAAGAAAAAAGGTTTCAAAATGTAAGCTAATAAACCAGTAATAAAAGCCAGCAATATTAGAAAAATAATGTTTTGAAAATTTGTCTGCTGTTTATCTTTCATGGTTTATTCTCTTTTAAAAATACGATGATAATTGTAATAAAATATTCAAAAACAATATGTTACGAAATATTTTATTAATAATATGCTACAGTAACTTGTAAGTCAATTTATAAATCTGAGCATTTATAAATCTGAGCATCAGGCCATGATAAAATAAACAAATTCCCAGAATTTAATTGACATATTAGCAAGTATGGCTATGTTAAGCAAAAGGTGGATGGGAAAATGTCCATAGATAAAGGAGGATATATAATGTTTACAGTTTCGGAAAAGGCGTTGGAAGTAATTAAAACTTTCATCAAAGAGAAAAAAACGGATCTTGCAGTAAGGATTACAATGTCCATAGGTTGATCCGGACCCGCTTTGGGAATGGCTCTGGATGAGCCTAATAATGGTGATGAAATGTTTGAGGAAAAAGGAACAAAATTTGTCATTGAGAAAGATATTTTTAATCAGGCAAAGCCAATCAATGTTGATTTTACAAGTACGCCGCAGGGGGATGGATTTAAAATAAATTCCAGTCTATCGCCGGCTGAAGGAAGCGGCTGCGACTCATCTTGCAGTTGTTAGACATACCGGGAGAGAATTTTCTCTCCCTTTTTTAATATCGTGATGGAAGCAAACAAAAAAACAAGAAAAATTGATTCCCTCGGGAATCTTCTCCGGCAAGGAAAATACCGTGAGGCGATTATCCTTGGTGAAAAAATTCACAAATCATATCCGGAAGAAGAGCCTGCCTTATTGATGTTATCATGGGCCTATTATGACAGCGGTGACAAAGCACAAGCCGTGAAATATTTGAATATACTATTGGAGCGGGAACTGCGGAGAAAGGTTTTTACAGGTTTTGCCTTTGATGAACTCGTCCGCATCTATAAACAGGAAAAAGATTTTCACAAATTAGTGGAAATTTGCGAAAGGGCGGTGACTGCGCAACCGGAAGATGTCGGACTATTAACTGAATTAGGGAATGCCTATCTTCAATCAGGCCAAGCTAAAAAGGCTTGCGACATTTATAAAAAACTAATCGTAATCGAAGACGACAACCCCGCTTTTTATTGCCATTGGGGCGAAGCTTTATTTGGTGCCGGGTTGATTCAGGAAAGTGAAAAGGCCTATATGAAGGCCAGTAAGATTGACTCTGACCAGCCGGACCATTATTACTTCAAAATTGCTGTTTTATTTCAGCAGGCGGAAAATCATCTAGAAGCTGAAAGATTTTTAAATAAATGTATTTCCGTAAATTCGGCTAACCCACTTTATTATTGTTCATTAGGAGATAGCCTTGTTGGTTTGGGGCAAATACCGCAAGCCTTGAAGTCTTATAAAATGGCAGTGCGGTCCGATAATACAAGAGCTGGAGCTTACTATAATCGTTTAGGCCATGTGCTCATGAAGGCAAACCACTTTTTAGAAGCAGTTGAGGCTTTTAACTCGGCCATAGCCCATGATGCTGCGCAGCCTTACTATTTAAGTTTAGCCGCAGCTTATAAAGGTATGGGGCTTGTCGATCAGGCTGATAAAATTATTTGTGAAATAGGCAAAATCAGATAGGGTTAAATTTCCACGTATTTGTGGTAAAATTTCTTAAATACGTGGTAAAAATATTCATTTTCTTCTATTTCTTTTTTAATAATCATACCTATTTGGCCAATGTCTTCTTTGTTGACAATTAAGTTGACGCTTTTATTATAAGTATACATGTAGTCCATAGTAGCAAAATTTGCGCTGACTAAAACAACAAAAATTTTCCGGCGGATAGCCATAGATAAACTTTCTAAATATTTAAGAATGTAATTAACTCCATCATGACCGGCAGCGAAATTTTCATCAACTACAACAAGATTAAAAGTATGAAAGTTTAAGTTTTTTAAAGCTTCTTTAACTTTTAACGATTCGATGACGTTAAAGTTAATTGCTTTCAATGCGTCGGTGATCTTTTCCCTGATGGCAGGATCGTTTTCGCAAACCATGGCAGTTTGATTTCCCATATCCTGGTAACCAAAAGGCCGTCCGGAATAATCTATTTCTTCTTCTGACGCCGGTGTCAATTTTTCTTCATTCATGTTAATTCCCTAATCAACATTTTGTGTGTGCCATGGAAATAAATTTAAAATTATTTCCATGGGTCCATTTTAGTTTTACCATATGAGTTGTCAACTTCAAGCGTGCCGATACTGGTTGTTTTTTCACCGCGGGCATTTTTTATCGCGTCTATTCCACGATGTACATTAGCTCTGTTTGTTGCGTAGGAGATAGCCGAACTTTCAGTAATCAAGCCTTTTTCAAAAAGATCTACAAGGCAATGTTCAAAAGAAATCATGCCAAATGGTTTCCCCTGTTCGATAATATCAGCATACGTTTTTCTATCCGCTTCACCGTGCAAAATAATGTCTTTTACTCGCAGGCTGGTACTCATCGCTTCAAATATGGCAATACGGCCGCCGCCGATTTTTGGTAACAAACGCTGGCAAACGATCCAGCGAATAGAATCTGCCAGACGTACACGTACCTGGTTTTCTTCATCTGTCGTAAACATTCCCAGGATACGATTTATTGTTTGACCGGCATCAACGGTGTGCAAAGTGCTCAAAACAAGATGGCCTGTTTCCGCGGCATTCAGGGCTATTTCCACTGATTCGCGATCGCGCATTTCACCGACGAGGATTACTTTTGGCGCCTGACGCAGGGCTGCGCGCAATCCATTGGCGAAAGAGTCAAAATCTTTACCCAATTCGCGCTGGTTAATGGTTGCTTTCTTTTGATTGTGAGTGTATTCCACCGGATCTTCCAGCGTGATGATATGTACGGCTCTATTTTCGTTGATTTCATTAATGACGGCGGCAAGAGATGTAGTTTTACCGGTACCCGTTGCGCCTGTTACTAAAACAATCCCGTTTATTTCGTTGGCAATTTTGTAATAGGCTTCGGGTAATTCCAGTTCGGCGTAGGAAGGAATTTTTGATTCGAGCTTTCTTAAAACAATAGAGTACTGGCCAAGCTGCGAAAATATATTTACACGAAAACGGGCAACTCCGGGCAACTCATAGGACAGATCGCAGGAGCCTTCTTTAATTAGTGTTTCCATCAGCCGATTGTCCTGATTAATCAGGTTTAGAGCAAAAATTTCTGTTTGAAACGGTGTAAGTTTTTCGAAATGCGGTCTTAAATCAACAGGGGTTAATTGGCCGGATACCTCTACTTGAAAAGG
>DCVU01000030.1:7538-9615 GCA_002327415.1 Smithella sp. UBA2180 | reverse complement strand
TGGGATTACTCTTAACGATGCCGGCGTTTGCTTTGGGCCAGGGTGAAGGTAGAGGGCCGGACAAAGGCGGAGATAAAGGCTATTGCAGCAAATCTGTATTATGGAAGTTGAATCTTTCCGATGAACAGAAAACAAAAATAGAGGCACTGATATCCGAGAATCAAAAATCAATAAGACCGCTTAGGGAAAAGATGTTCGACAAGTCGGTCGCACTGCGGAGACTGTGGTCACAGGCTAATCCTGATAAGGGTAAAATTACTGCTGCTCAAAAAGAGGTTCGGGCATTGCGTGATGAAATGCAGGATAAAGTAACGGCTATGAGATTGGAAATTCACAAAATACTCACACCGGAACAAATTGAAAAACTGGCAAATTCTCATTGGGGCAGAGGTCCCGGTTTCGGACCGCGCGGCAGGATGAGAGACCATCACGAATCCGGACCAGATGGCCCCGGACCGGGTATGATATACCAGTAACCGGAACACCCCTTCACTCTTGGGAAGAGACTGTGTCGTAATGCCTTTGCAAATGTTAGGATTGCGGCACAGTTTAACTTGGTTAACTGAATTTTTAAGGAATTTATATTGCATTGACATACAGGATGGTTGTTCTTATAATATCTCCAGCTAAAAAATAAAATCTTATAAAAAATGGAGAAGAAACTATGACTACTAAGATCATTAAAAATATAAGCTATTTATCTGAGCATTGGTTAAAGTTCTTTCTTCTTACAATAGTTCTTTTATTGAGTTCCTGTTATTACTATCCGCATGAACAAATTGTTACGCAACCGGCACAGGATCAAAATGTTACTGCCGTTACGCAAATTTATTTTTATCCAATCAAAGGTCAGTCAACACAGCAGCAATCTCGCGATCACTATGCGTGTTATAACTGGGCGGTAGAGCAAACCGGCTTTGATCCGAGCGCGTCATCAATTGTACCTGAACAGCGCGTTCGGGTTGTTCCTATGCCGCCGCCGGGGCACGATACCGTCGTCATGTCCATTGCTGGAGCGGTACTTGGCGCATTAATCGCCGGACCACGACATGCCGGAGGGGGAGCTTTAATCGGAGCAGCCAGCGGCGCTATGGCAGGAGCTATTTCTGACACTTCTCGTGCGGAATCAGCAAGACAGATGGAAGAAGCTTATCAGAATAGCGATCAGGCGCGCGATCTGCACAGTGAAAAAATGGCTCTGCAGTTTCGCCGGGCAATGTCGGCCTGTATGGAAGGTCGCGGATATACCGTAAAATAGCAGAAAAAGGAGGTTACCAACATGCTATATAATTTTAATTTTAAAAAATATTTTGCCGTTGCGCTGTCAATAATTATGTTATTAGCAATTAGTGTTTCCGGTTTTGCCGAACCAGGTCAGCATGGAGATTCCAAAGGACAAGGACGATCCCCGTCACAATCTGTCAGAAAGGCGCCTGCGTCCGGGCAAAGAAGCTTTGTTGATTCCCGTTATCAACACAATCAGTCATATCCTCTCCACGGACAGTCATTCAGGAGCCTTCCCAGAGACCACAGGATAGTAATGCATGATCATTCCCGCTATTACTCTTCTCATGGGGTTTGGTATCGTCATGATGGCAGAGGATATGTTGTGGTTACCCCGCCCTTTGGACTGTTTGTTCCATTTTTACCTCTTTTTTATACAACCCTCTGGCTTAACGGCATGCCTTACTACTACGCTAATGAGACGTATTACACGTCAACGCCGGGAGGTTATGTTGTTGTTGAACCGCCTCAGGGTGATGTAAGTCAAACACCGCCTTCCACAAATGAAAGCGCTGATAATAAAATGTTTATTTATCCCCGTAAAGGACAGAGTCAGGCACAACAGGACAATGATCGTTATGAATGCCATAAATGGGCGGCAGACCAGACAAATTACGATCCGACGGCAGTAATCCCTCAGGGAATGTCTGCTAATCAAGCCATGCAGGCACGGGCGGATTATCAAAGGGCTATGGCCGCCTGCCTTGACGGCCGCGGATATACTGTAAAATAGAAGCAAGAGGGAAAGTCTATTTTTTATTAAACAATCCCTCTACTCCTTCTAAAACTTTTT
>DCVU01000030.1:0-7532 GCA_002327415.1 Smithella sp. UBA2180 | reverse complement strand
TGCATCCTTGACGACGCTGCCCAAAGAACCTAGCTGTGGCTGTGTAAGCTGGACAGCCGGATTTTTCGTGGTACCGGTTATCTTTGTTTTTAAATCAATCATGCCGTCTTTATTGAGCAGAGGCTGCATGGCCGCTGCGGCGAGTTTATTAGAATCGGTATATTTTTTTATTTCTGGACTCTTAATCAGGGAATCTATTCTTTTTGTCATGGAAGTTTTAACAGCATCATTGATCTCTTTTTTCATCACCATGCCCACATTCATATCAATGGCTTTGGATTTCATATTCATCGCACCATCAAAAAGAAGTTTGGCTTCTTTGAGATTAAGTTTGCCATTGGATAATTGCGCATTATCAGCCTTATACCTCAGATCCAGACCGTTTTCTTTGGATCCTTTCCACTCTTGTTTATCTTTAAGGAAAGAGATGTACTCGCCCAGATAATCACCCAAAATGGGAATGGCCGCGATGGAGTTAAAAATCTGCAGGCCGGTAATTTCGCCATCCGGCACAGAAACATGAATTATCGCCTCCGGCTCCAACAGGCGTGTTTGGACATCGAACGGAATTAATTTACCCTTAGCATATATCGTGATATCAAAACTCCGGACACTGCCGGTTTTCAGCGCGCCGACTGTTCTGATTCCCATGCCAAAGTCTAATTTGATCTCGTCTTTTTTCTCCAAGTTCTTCGGGTCTATGTTTATGTCGTGCAGCAATGTTGTAAGTTTATAAATCTGTATTTTCTGATCGTTTATGCCATCATAATAATTAATTATGCCGTTTTTCATACCTATTTCACCCACGGCAACGGTCACAGGAATATCATCCGCAGAAATTGGTTTTGCCTGTTCTTCAACTCGAGCTTTCTTTTCCTTATCTTGTTTTTTGGATTTAATCAGATCATCAATATTTAAAACGCCCTGCTTGTTTTTGGACAGGTTAATAACCGGGCTGTATAAAACAAGTTCTTTGAGTTCGACCTGTTTCTTAAAAAGGGGCAGGATTTTTACCTTGAAGCGCAAAGATTCCATACCGGCAAAAATATCTGTCACAACCGGTTTGCCTTGCAGATTCTCGAGCTGCGGTGGTGTCTTAAAATTGGAAATGACAACATTTTTAATTTCGATTCCAGAGAGGATAGAAAATATATTGATATCTATTTTTTCAATATAAACTTGTCTGTTTAGCGCTTTGGATATATGGGAGGAAACAAATGTCTTATCCACCTTTGTATAAACAATAAATCCGGCAACAATAATCAAAACGGCAATTATTGTGATAATGACGCCGATAGCAATGAGCAGCTTTTTAAACATAATCTCTACTCCTTTCTTCTAATTTCCATTTTGCAGGTTTATTAAAATATTTATGAATCAATTAACGAGTCGCCATAGTAACTATCTGCTGATCAAAATAATTACAGGACATCCCGGCATCAACCACAATACCTGTGGCATTAATTCCGCTGGAAACCGGTGAGAGCAGGAATATCACCGTGTTCGCAACTTCTTCTGTTTTGAGAGCCGCTTTCCGGAGAGTTAACTGTTCGGCAAAAAGATAATTATTAACATATCCCGGAATGCCTGCGGAAGCCGACGTTTTCAATGGTCCCGCGCAGACCGCGTTTACCCTGACTTTGGATATTTCCGATAATGATTTCGCTAAAAATGCTACCGTGGCATCAAGAGCGGCCTTGATCGGTCCCATATAACCGTAAGCGGTCGCCCGGGTGTTGCTGATAGAAATGGTGACAATGGAAGCTTCTTCTTCAAAAGAGTTTTTCAAGGCATTTGTTATTGCCACCAGTGAAAAACAGGAAATATTTGTCGCTTGAAGAAAATCCTCTGCCCTGGTTTCATGAAACGGTTTAATTCCCTCGCTGTAATTGGCAAAAGCTATGGAATGAAGAAATCCTGAAATTCGGATATCATTATGATGAAAATATTCACCTAATTGACGAATACTTTCATCACTCTCCACATCACATATTAGAATAGTGCTATGGGGAAAAAGTTTTTGAGCCTTGAGGCGATTTTCTTCATTTTGTACGGAAAAAATTACCTCCGCACCGTTATCAATCAAACCTTTAGCGACGAAGAAAGCGACGCTTTTTTTATTGGCAACACCACTGATCAAGTATTTCTTTCCTGAAACTTGTATAAAGTCCATACCCACTCCTTAAATGTCCATGGGGAGCAATGCTCCTTGAAATACAATTTTCATGATTAATTTATCACCAGCCCAAATCGTTCCGTTCATATAATAAGCATTATTTATTTTATCATTCAGTACTACCGTAATAGTCAGAGTATCTCCGGGCCGGACAAAATTTTTAAACTTAGTATCTTTTATACGGGTTACAACTCCAAGACCCTTTCGCTGATTATCTTTCCCCATTAAAATAGAACCGGTTTGAAAGCAAGCTTCACATAACAGAGCCCCCGGCATAATGGGATTACCCGGAAAGTGTCCTTGAAAAAAATACTCGTCTTCCCTCAATGTCCTTTGCGTCGTTACAGAATTACCTTCCCTTTTAATAATCTTATCGACAAAAAGAAACGGCGGCCGTTGAGGAATAGCGGCAAGAACATCTTCCATTACAGTCCTCCTGCAACCTTGATTGATGTTCCGGTAATATAAGAAGCCTGCCTGCTGGCTAAAAACAAAACAGCATGGGCCACATCCTCCACCTTGCCGAAACGTTTCTGCGGAATCATCTTGAGATATTCTTTGCGCTGTTCTTCGGGCAGGTCGCTGATTAGTTCCGTATCAATGAATCCCGGTGTGACGCAGTTTACGGTAATTCCTTTTTTGGCCACCTCTTTAGACAATGATTTCGTCAACGCCAGTTGTCCGGCTTTGGATGCAGCGTAATTGGCCTGCCCCTGAAATCCGATATCTCCACCCAGGGAACTGATGTTGATAATTCGTCCAAAGCGATTGGCCATAAACCGGGGAATGATTTCCCGCGACATGTAGAAAGTTCCGGTAAGATTAACATCCAGAACTTTTCCCCATTGCTCATCCTGCATCAAAGCCATGAGCGCATCCTGTCTGATCCCGGAGTTATTCACCAGCACTTCCAGTGACGAGTATTTTTCATCTAAATACTTGAAAAAATCTTTCACCTCTTTTGAAGAAGAAACATCATATTTTTGAACATCCAGCCTTGGCGTGTATTGTTCATTTTTATTTTTAAATTCATTGGCGGAAGCATCATTCACCGAATAAGTGGCAATCACCGTAGCTCCGGCTTGCAGAAACGCCATGGAAATTCCCGCTCCAATGCCCCGGGTTCCGCCCGTGACAATAACTCGCTGATTGCTGAAATCAAACATAGCATTACCTCAGTTTATAACTTTTCCAAATAGCTTTCCACTTCATAAGACTGGATGACGCCGTAATTGGCGGCGCCCAGCCAACCGGACATAATAATGCCGACTGAACCGGTATGGAACAGACCACTAATTTCTTTGTGCAGCTTCATGGAAATCTCCAACCCTTCATGTTTGGTGCCAAAGGAGGAACCTTTTTCGTGGTGAGTGTATCTCTTTATAGTCAGGGGCGTTGCCGCCTCGATATAATCAATCTTTTTACCGACGCCGGGAATGACTTTTTCCAGACTCGTAAGCGTTGCGGCAATAAGCTCTTCTTTCTTTAATTTATACTCTTCTTTGCTTAGATTTATCCAGTCTTCATAACGCGCGTTAGTAGAAGAAACTATCGAGTATCCCGCGTTTTTCAACTGGGGCCTGAGTCTCGGATAGTAAAGCGAAAACGTCCGGCTTGTTGTATTCATGGAAAGAAGCTCATCCGCCCTGAATTCTTTTGCTTCCGAGTAGAATATCAGATCACCGGCATCGTCTATGGCTTCCCCTTCTTTAATTCCCATATAAACCTGACAGGAACTGGTATTTAGTCTGACTTTTTTAACTTTTTCAAGGAATGAGGGAGTAAAATTTTCCGTGCCAACCAGGTTGAAAATTGTGCCGATGAGATTCCCATTAGAAAGAACCGCTTTGGAACCAACGAACCCTTCGTCAACTAACACTCCCTGACAAACGTTATTGTTCATAACAATTTTTTCTACTTTTGACCGCAAACGAATATCAACATTGTTATTTAAGAGTTCTTCCTGCATCATTTTGATTACCAGATCCGTTCCGCCTTCAAAAGTATAAACACCTTTGCTCATAAAGTTGGAAAAGACGATCCCATAAGTTATCGCCGGGTCCTCCATAGTCGAACCATTGGCGTAAACAATAGGTTCTATCAGGAAACGATGAACGTCTTTTCTGCCGGGGAAAAAACTCTCCAGCAGTTCGCCGTTGGTCATTTCCTTATTATCGTAATAATTCATATTCATGATGAGCTGAAAAAAATTATCAACCTGCTCGGATGAAACTTTAAAATTATTGATCAGCTTGCTGGTGAAATCATCCACCGTAAAATCGGTTTCCAGCTGATACATGGGATTTATAAAACGAACCCTTTTAAGTTGAATGATCTTATCGGCTATTGCTTTGCTCCAATACTTTCTGCAGGTTTTTATCATTCCCACGGGAAATCCGTGGAGTGAGACATCGAAAATGTGTCTTCCTTTTCGATAAAACCAGGTGGCGAATCCGCCCAGTTTGTCATGGGCTTCAAGTAAGAGAACTTTCCTGCCGTTTTTTGCCAGCTTATTGGCAGCAGTCATTCCACCCAACCCGCCGCCAATTATAATTACATCGTAGTTTTGTGTAATTTTATAATTCTTATTCAGAAGCATTTTATTTCCTTACTGTCAGATCCAGCGCTTGTTCTATAGATATTTTCGGCCTATAACCAAAATCATTATTTGCTTTTTGGTGGGAGAAGTAATGGGAGCGTGAAAATTGCAGTGACACAAAACGTGTCATCGGCGGTTCCCCTTTAATCCTAAAAAATTTATACCAAGATTCACAAAATAATCCAACACTAAAAGCGACGGCTTCAGGCACCTTCTTCGTTATCCGGGGAAGATTGTGGCGCGACAAAATTTCGTTAATGAAATCCCAGAGGACAACAGGCCGCTCCGGACCGATAAAATAAGCCTGTCCCGCCAAAGCCGATTCAGGAGATAATTTCTCGAAAGCCAGCAGATGCGCGTCAACCGCGTTTTGTATATAGGTAACATCAACAAGATTCTTACCGGTGCCGACTATCTTCAGCCTCCCCCGCTTTGCCGCATTGAGCAGACGGGGAACAAGGTGCGGATCGTCCGGTCCGAATATCAAATGTGGTCTCAGGGCAACAGTGCTTAATTTATCGTCATTGGCCTGTAAGACCAGTTGTTCGGCCATTGCCTTGGTTTTGGCATAGTGACCATGAAATCTCCTGGAATAGGGCGCTGCCTCGTCCGCTCCACAGAAATCACCCCCATCAAAAACAACACTCGGCGTGCTTGTATATATTAACTTTGTTATTCCGTTAGCTCTGCAGGCTTTAATGACATTTTCAGTACCGAGGACATTTGTCTGGTAGAAATCTTTATATTTCCCCCAAATACCAACACGGGAAGCGACATGGAAGACAACGTCCATTCCTTGGAAAGCTTTAGCAACAGAGGCCTCGTCCTTCAGGTCGCCGCAAATGGTATCAACCCCCATCGCTTCAAGTTGCGGATGTTTTGTTCGGCTGAAATTGCATACCTTGTTTCCATTAGACAAAAGACTCTCCGACAAATGACTACCCAGAAAACCACCCGCTCCGGTAACTAAAATATTCATGTTTCCCTCCGCGAAACATCATTAGCAAGTTTTAAACGGTCAATTTTAATATTATGTCTTACATCAACAGGGAAATGATCACAAAAATGAACTGATTTTATTTGCGCTGTCAAGCTGTTATTTTTCGCCATATCCAAAAGTTCTTTTTCTAAAACTTTTCTGCCGTACTTTTTCCCCAATTCATTTCTTTCAATCACTATGGCAACCGATTGGTTTCCTTTTTCTCCAAGACCAATCAGAGCAGAGCGCCCTACCCCAAGGTGGGCATTAAATATGGCTTCACAGTTTACTGAACATAACAATCCCAAAGGGGTCTCAACCCGATGAGTTTTTCGTCCGCAAAACCAAATGCGGCCCTGATCATCAATATATCCGAGATCGCCTATCCGATGCCAAAAGGATTTGCCGTCCGCTATTTTTGTCTGAGCTGTTTCCAGCGGGGACTGATAATAATTGGCGGTTACAATGTCGCCCTTAACAATAATTTCTCCGATCTGATACGGGCCAAGCAGGCGCGAGTTTTTAATATTTTCAATGATGTCATCATTTATCTCAATAATTGAAACTTCTACACCGGGCACCGGCGCGCCGACGCAAGTTCCTTTCCCTTGCGAGGTCAAAGTGGCAGTCTGGTCTAAAATTATTTTTCCTGAAATTTTGGAAACCGGCAGACATTCGGTCGCTCCGTAAGGTGTATAGGTTGTCCCGTTGGGCAGAATCCCACCGAATTTTTTATGGAGTTCACTGCGCACCGGCGCGCCAAACATCACAAGATACTTTACCGTAGGGAGTGTTATTTTATTTTTTTCACAATAATCGCCCAGCTTCTCCCAAATGGCTGGCGAACCGGCCATAAAAGTTACTTTATTATCAGTGATATTTTGCAACAATTTTCGGGGATCAGCTTTAGCGGGTTTGGATGGATCCATATCCGGAATGCAGGAAGTCATCCCCATGCAGAGAGTAAAAAGAGAAAAGAGCGGAAAGCACGGCAAATCAATTTCATTCTCGTTCAGGTCAAAAAGCTTCTGAAGAAGACGAGTTTGCTCAGTGTAAATTTTATGAGTATAGACAACTCCCTTCGGACGTCCTGTTCCGCCTGAAGTAAAAAGAATCGCCGCCATTTCGTCCGGCTCCAGTTGCGCGTTCTCAAAACCTGCGGCAGAATTTTCCAAAGCGGCCAGAGGAAAGCAGTTCCCTACCTTGAGCCCCTTGGTCGTCACTTTGAATTTGACGGATTTAAACGCCTTGCGAAAAATCAGACTTAAAAAGTGAACCTCAGGTTCGGCGATCAATCCCTGCGGGGCGATTTCTTCAATCGCGGCGAGAAGGTTTTTTCTTCCCATGCCGGGATCAATAAACACAGGCACAACTCCCAATTTAAAGAGAGCAAAAACCAGAGCGGGAAATTGTAATGACGGTCTTACAAAAAGGATTGTTTTGCTTCCGCGGCTAAACCCGATTTTTGAAAGTCCATTGGCGTACTTATTGGCCAGAGATTCTAATTCTCCGAAAGTGATGGTGTCATAATTATACTTATTGCCAGCGCGACGGGGATATTTTACCGCAACTTTTTGCTGATGTATCCGGGATATCTGTGTAAAGCTATCAGCGATATTCATGATTAACAGTTTCTCACCGTAATTATTGTTAATATCGCTATAAGAACAAATTATAGAAACTTTTTCAATTCTTTAATTATTTCGTCACCGGCGTCTTCCAGCACATAATGGCCGGCGGATTCAAATGTTTTTACCGAAGCCTCTGGATAAATTTCC
>DCVU01000182.1 GCA_002327415.1 Smithella sp. UBA2180 | reverse complement strand
CCGACATGGAGCGGATTTTCCACTAGGCATACGACAATGCTTAGGGCATTTGTGCCAGAAGCATCCGTCAATAAATATAGCTATTCTTTGTTTTGGAAATACAAAATCAGGTTTGCCAATTAGCGGATAATTGCGTCGCCAACCGATGATATTTTTTTCTTTAATGATGGAAATGAATCCTAATTCAGTTGATTTATTATTTTTAGACTTAACTCTCGACATTATTCTTGAGCGTTCTGTCTTTGAAAATGTATCCACCATCGTATTATTTTATAATTTCTACCCAAGACTCATCGAATTTAATTGCCTTTAAAATATCTTTTCGGTCGATTATTGGCGGTTGTTTTATTCTTATCGCAAGCCTGTCTTCGGGCACATCTTCTATAATGGTGAACTGAGATCCATGCGGTTGCCAAGTAAAAATATGTTCGTTGCTTTCTTTATTGAAGCCCTCTAAATTATTTCTCTCATTCCATTGCCACCAATAATTTTCTTCTCTGTATATAATTGTCTCGAATTCGAATACAGCAGCCTCAAGCAAATCATCGGATTTAATAAGCACGACGGTTCTGACATGCTTATAGAGTTTTCGGATTCCCACTACTCGTTCATTCCATATTGAAAGAATTTTCTCTCCAAGTTCATTAGGATCAGCACTGCTGATTTCAGTATCGCCAAATGAATAAATTGGTGAATTTCTTCCAGATATTAATCTAATTTTAGAAACTGTGGGGCTGTTGAAAAACGCTCATCTGCTGTGTTGCGCTGCAAACCGTACCGCTCAACGTATGAAAATATACGCCTCGCGGTTCAGTTTTTGCGCGCCTTGCATCTGAACATTTTTGAATAGCCCCCTAACATGGGGTTTTTCAACAAACCTACTGTGGGTATTCTTTTTGAAAATCGCCGATTGAATAGTGAAAAGTCATAGCACTATGAAATATAGATGAATCGTCAAAAAAGATAGAATCTGAGCATGAATCGCAAAGTGGATGGTAATTGCCAATCCAACCCCCAGGATTAAATTCTACAACAAATTCCTTTCCACATGTAAAGCATTCCCATATTTCATTTTGACGATTGTTGTTCATAAAACCTTAGAAATATTTATTTAAGTTTATTCCAATGTCTTTGATTAGCCTTGAAAACCTGAATCCATCAATAAGAGAAATACAGGGCTTAACAGAATGTTCAGCCTCCTGAATTGCCGCCTTAGTATAATGACTTGTGGTGACAAAAACACCTTTTGCAGTTGAATGTAACGCGCCCCGAAAGCTATTAATCTCAACGCTTCCTACAGAATGCCGCCACCGCTTTACTTGAAATTGCACATGCGTTTTAGAGAAGAAATAATTATAATCTGCTACATAAGCGTTTACGTCTATTCCACCATCTTGGGATGGGGGCGTTACAGTGACATTCGTAAAACCGTTGGCTTCTACAACATCTTTTACAAGAGATTCAAATCGGTATGGATTAATTTGAAGAAGATGTGAACGAATTTCTTCAGCTTCATAGTTTGCCGCATCATAAATTTCTTGCGACGGTTCCAATAGAACAACTTCTTGTTCTCCCCTATCAATTTTATTAAGCTTCCTTGATTCTTTAAATATTGAGGCAACTATATCTTTTGCATTTTGAATAGGAATTATCGGTATTTCATTATGGATAAAGAATTCAAAAACCCAGACCTTTCTTAAAACATTCTTCTTGTCTATTTGATACTCCTGAAAATGACGAAGAAGCTCAAGCAATCCAAGAAAAGTATATGTTTGTCTTCCTTCATTTGAAAAACCATAAAAAGGGATTGGATTATCGTATTGTTCAGGAATCCTTTTGTTCCTTCCACTGATATCTTGATCGCCTGTTCTTCCTTGCGCTGTGTATATCAGCACATTATTTTCAATTCTGTCGTGGTATGGATTTTCGGTTATATTTTTCTCATATTGTTCTGCAGTAGTCAAAATAACAAGATGGTTAAGATTCTTTTTTGCATCAACAGAAGGGCGGATACCGCCCAAATTTTCCACATTTAAAGCAAAACGAATCTGGTCATTTGTATATTTCTCACCTACCTTAAACTCTGTTATCATAAACGGTGCCTTAAACGCATTTAACTGCAATGTCTAATTCTTGGGCTACTTGCTCAATTGCTATGCGAAAACCGCCAATACCACAGAACAAATCAATATAGCGGATAGTTTTTTTTATATCTTTTTTCTGATTTTCTTTTTTGTTGTGAGAAGTTGCTGTCATTTTGTTAAAATATATTTTCGATTCAACAGTACGGTCGCGCTTGTTAAGATAAAAACATATTCGATCTATTATTGTCAATGGTTTTCATTTTTTTCTCTTCTGTTTTACTCAACAGGCAGAGCCATGAAAGTTAATGTTAGCACTCAGAGCCACCTGCGCACCCCGCCCTTGTATTCTGCATATGCGGTTCCGAACATTACCGCCAGTGCCCGCTCTTCAGGCTTGATTTGAAAGCGGTTATTGAAGGTTGTTCTAGCCCTGATGAGAGCGACGAAACCAGGGGGAGCAATGGCACCTCCTGTGAGAAGCAGCACACCGGCTGTAACCTTTCTTATAAGCAGGGAAACGTCGAGTAACGGATAAACCTTTGCAATTTTCCACATTGCCACTGCAACAAGTAACGCAACAATTGGCGGAGGACATGAAATCGATATTTTCCCTCTCATTTGCCGGGCTTCGCGCAAAGGTTTTTTCTAAACAAACTGCACCTCCCCTATTACTCCCAATTCCTTTCCCAGGATAATTATTATTCCTGTTACTCCGGGAATTTTAATGCCGAAATCCAGAGAGTTTCTGATATCATTTTTGCCTTTCACTTTATTGCCTATGGCGGAGGCTGCGGCGTCGGCCAGTGTTGCGGATTGGGAAATGACACAGACAGCGTCTGCATTACCGAAACTCAAAGACGGACCTACTGTGGCAGATGATGTGCAGATACCTAGAGGAGTTTTCTCCGCCTTTATGGTGAAATTTAGTTTATAACTTAAAGGAGATTCTCCGGCGTAAACGGAAACAGTCAAATCGTTTTTCGACTTTAAAAAAATATCTCCGCCATTTTCAATAATAATATTTTCAGTTTTATTGAGAAGATCATTTCCCATAAATTCGGATATGGCGCCGGCAACAGAAGCCATCGGTCCTACCTCGCAGATTTTTGATTTTGAAAGCATGTCCCTGACAATCGGCGGCGCTAAATTATCTTCAGGAAATGGCAAAAGTGAAGAGCGAAATTCAGGATGATTTTTAATGTAAGTTTCTAAAGAGTGACGATGCCTGGTCAATGATTCCAGAGCTTCATTTGTAAGGTTGATATCTGAACTAATAAATAAATCGCTTTCAGCGATTTTAACATTATATGAAACGAGATTATCCTTATTTATTAATGATCTGTATGTTCTTTCTTCATGTTTCATATGATGCCGTCATTATGAATAAACTGTGGCGCCCTCCCCTAATATCCCATCTGCTTCTTTCTTTAATTTATCATTAATGTCGAGACGAAAATCATCACCAAGATAAACAATTGTTTCACTTTTCCCGTTAAGAATGTGCATATAACCTTCGTATTTACCATGGAATTTCTTCATCGAAGAAATTAATGATGAAATGCTTTCCACCGAAACTTTACTGGCATCAACCATGAACCGAACCTGCTTATAGGGATTTTCCAAAGATGTACTTAAAGAAGTTACTTCCAGAGCAATTATTTTTGGAGTTTCTTCTCCACTGTCTAAATCAATTGTTCCTTTAACAACTATTGGTTCTTCTCCATGTAGAAGAGAGTAAAATTTTTTATACAATTCAGCAAAAAATATAATATTTATTGAACCCTGTAAATCTTCGAGGGTAATGTAACACATTATATCTTTTCTTTTCGTCGTTTTTTCACTGATGCCGCTTACTACTCCGGCGACAGTAACAGTATCTTTATCATTTTTAGTGTTTAAATTGCCGGAATCGGCATTGGTTACAAATTTCAAACGATCGGCAAAACGCAGTAAAGGATGACCGGTAATATAAAAACCTAAAGCTTCCCTTTCAATGGACAACAGTTTCTTGTGGTCCCACTCCGGCACGTTATCCGGAATTTGATAGGATTGTGCTCCATTATTATCTGATGAATCGCCGGAATTTAATTGGTCAAAAAAACTGGATTGATTACTGAGCTTTTCTTTCTGGCTGCGCTGAGCTTCATCCATTGCTTCTTCATAACATTCCATGAGCTGACTGCGCTTATAGCCTAAAGAATCAAAGGCGCCGCATTTAATCAGGCTCTCGATGACTCTTTTGTTGACTTTGCGCAAATCAACGCGGCTTAAGAAATCCATGAATGAGGTGAATTTTCCATTCTGCCTTACTGATATTATCGAATCAACAGCCGCCAACCCGACATTTTTGATCGCTGCCATTCCAAACCTGATATTTTCTCCGGATATGGCGAAATCTCTTTGTGATTCATTTAGATCCGGCGGCAGAATATTTATTCCCAATTCTTTACACGCGCTCATGTACTTAATTATCTTGTCGCGGTTGTCTTTTTCACTGGTGAGCAGCGCGGCCATGAATGCCGCCGGATAATGAGCCTTAAGATACGCCGTCTGATAAGCGATTATCGCGTATGAAGTGCTGTGAGATTTATTAAAGCCGTATTCGGCAAATGTCTCCATCTGCTCCCAGATGGTTTTGGCCTTGTTTTCATTAATTTTATGTTTTTTAGCGCCTTCCAGAAATTTGGGCTTTTCCTTATCCATATCCGCGGCTTTCTTCTTGCTCATAACTTTGCGCAAGGTATCCGCTTCGGACATGCTGTAACCGCCGATGGCGCCGGCAATCTGCATAACCTGTTCCTGATAAAGAATGATGCCGTAGGTTTCTTTCAGAATGGTTTCCAGTTGAGGCAGCTCGTAGGTTATTTTAGTTTTTCCCTGTTTGCGGGCGGTAAATTCAGGAAGCATTTTCATAGGACCGGGCCGGTAAAGAGCAATCAGGGCGATGATATCTTCAATATGATCGGGCTTTAAATTAATGGCGAGATCTCTCATGCCGGAACTTTCCAGCTGAAAAACCCCGTCTGTTTCACCTTTCATTAATAGCTCATAAGTTTTTTTGTCGTCCAAAGGCAAATTGTCGATGTCTATCTCAATTCCTTTTGATTCTTTGATAAAATTAAGAGCGTTTTTAATGACGGTTAATGTCTTAAGGCCGAGAAAATCGAATTTAGTCAAACCGACTGTCTGAATGTCGTTCATCGAATACTGAGAAACAACATCGTCTTTAGGCGAGCAAAGAGGAACCCGCTCGACCAGTGGCACATCGGAAATTACCACTCCTGCGGCATGAGTCGAGGCATGACGGTTAATTCCTTCCAGGATACGAGATAAGGATAGAAGTTTGGCTATCTGCGGGTTGTTTTTTTCTTCCTGCGCCAGTCGCGGTTCCGCCTTGATCGCTTCATTGAGTGTGATATTCAGAGTATTGGGAATCAGTTTGGCGATTCTATCCGCTTCGCTGTAAGGAATATCCATGGCGCGTCCCACGTCACGAATGACGCCCTTGGCCTGCATTTTTCCAAAAGTGATAATCTGAGAAACCTTGTCCTGACCGTACTTTTCGGTCACATATTTTATGATCTCATCCCTGCCCTCCTGACAAAAATCAATATCAATATCAGGCATGGTAATACGGCTGGGATTTAAAAACCGTTCAAAAAATAAATTATAACGGATGGGATCGATGTTGGTGATTCTTATCGCATACGCTACCAGGCTCCCCGGTGCGGAACCACGTCCCGGTCCCACAGGAATATCATGGTGTTTGGCATGTTTGACAAAATCGGAAACAATCAGAAAATAACCCGAGAAACCCATGGACTTGATAATTTCCAATTCATCGTTAAGGCGTTTTTCGTACTTTTCCCGTATTTCGGATTCATTTCCTTTCTGATCTTTTAAAATAACGGGAAATAATTTATCCAGCCCTTCTTTCGCTTTGCGCTCCAGATATTCGTTAAGTGATTCTTCCGGATTTTTTACTTCAAAATTAGGCAGGTAAAATTTACCCGTTTCCAGAGAAAAGTTACACTTTTCGGCAATACTTACCGTGTTGGATAAGGCTTCCGGCATTAAAGAAAAGAGTTGGTGCATTTCTTCCGGTGATCGAAAATAAAACTGATCCGTGCTCAAATGCATCCGACCCGGATCTTTGATTGTTTTACCAGTCTGAATGCAGAGTAAAACATCATGCGCCTCGGCATGTTCACGCTCCAGATAATGACAGTCATTGGTTGCTATAAGCGGGATGGATAGCTCGTTGCTGATTTCGATTAAACCGGCGTTGGCGATTTTCTGTTCGGGAATTCCATTCTCCATTATTTCCAGATAGAAATTACCTTCGCCGAAAATTTCCTGATAATGACGGGCGGCTTTTTTGGCTTCTTCCATATTGCCCTGCATGATTAAAGAGGCGACTTCGCCATGCAGACAGGCGCTGGAAGCGATGAGTCCCTCATGACATTCCTTCAACAATTCTTTATCCACGCGGGGCCGGTAATAGAAACCTTTCAAATAGCCGGCTGTTGTCAGCTTCATCAGGTTTTTATAACCCTGTGCATTTTTGACCAGAACGATTAAATGTTTTGCGCTTTCACCACCGGCGGTTCTATCCGTCAGCTTATTGGGCGCAACGTATAATTCACAACCGATAATGGGCTTAACACCGTGTTTGTAAGCCTGCTGGTAAAAATCAATTGCACCGAACATGTTTCCATGATCGGTAATGGCTATTGCCGGCATTTTATATTCGCGGGCTTTTTTGAAGAGGTCTTCCAGACGAATCATCCCGTCTAGCAGGCTGTATTGTGTATGCAAATGCAGGTGTACAAAATCAGAATGCTTCATAGTTAAACTTCATCAGTGGTAATAAATGGTGATAAACAGTTGAAATTCTAATCCAGCCAGTAATTGGGCGCTTCCTTGGTGATGATTACATCATGGACATGGCTTTCACGCAATCCGGCCTGAGTAATACGGACAAAACGGGCATTTACAATCATTTCCGGAATTGTTTTACAACCGACATAACCCATGCCGGCTTTGAGTCCGCCGATGAGTTGGAGAATACTGGCGGAAAGCGATCCGCGGAAAGGAACTCTTCCCTCGATTCCTTCCGGAACCATTTTTGCCGGACCTTCGATATCATCCTGATAGTAACGATCACGGCTGCCCATTTTCATTGCTTCCAGCGAACCCATACCGCGGTAAACTTTGTAGCTGCGTCCCTGAAATAAAATTGTTTCTCCCGGACTTTCTTCAGTGCCGGCGAATAACCCGCCGATCATCACACAGTGGGCTCCGGCGCCGATTGCTTTGACAATATCGCCGGAATATTTTATTCCGCCGTCGGCCATTACAGGAATGCCTTTCTTGGACGCAATTTTATAAGTGTCTCTGATCGCCGACATCTGGGCCACCCCGACTCCGGCGATAATTCGTGTGGTGCAAATGGATCCGGGACCAACGCCTACTTTTACGGCATCAACGCCGGCATCAATAAGAGCCTTGGCGCCTTCCGATGTCGCGACGTTTCCGGCGATTAACTCGCATTTGGGGAAATTTGATTTAGTCGCTTTAATGGCCCTTATGACTCCTGCGGAATGTCCATGTGATGTGTCAATAGAAATCACATCAGCACCAGCCGCAAGAAGCGCGTCAACCCTTGCTTCTCTATCAATAATTCCGACCGCTGCGCCTACCCGCAGTCTTCCTAAAGAATCTTTGCAGGCGTTTGGATAGCGGCGTATTTTTTCAATGTCTTTAATTGTAATCAAACCTTTCAATCTGTACTCTTTATCAACAACAAGCAGTTTTTCAATTCTATGCTGGTGCAGAAGTTTCTTGGAATCTTCCAGAGAAATATTCGCAGATACTGTAACCAGATTTGTCTTGGTCATGACATTGGCGACAGGCTGATCTATGTTTTCTTCAAATCGTAGATCCCGATTGGTAAGTATCCCGACAAGCTTTCCTTTTTTGACAACAGGCACACCGGAAATGGAATAGTGATTCATCAGTTTCAAAGCGTCGCTGACTTTACGGTCTGGTTCAATGGTAATTGGATCAACAATCATTCCGCTTTCTGATTTCTTTACCTTGTCCACTTCAATCGCCTGCTGTTCTATGCTCATATTGCGGTGAATTATACCTATGCCGCCTTCCTGAGCCATACAAATCGCGGTTCGTGATTCCGTTACCGTGTCCATGGCGGCAGAAACGATGGGAATATTCAGAGAGATCTTTTTCGTTAATAATGTGGATGTACTTACATCCCGGGGCAAAACATTGGAAGCTGCCGGAACGAGAAGAAGATCGTCAAAGGTCAAGGATTCTTTTATGGTGTCATCAAGCATTGTTCCCTCCGTTATAATTATAAAGCCTGATTGCTGTTGATTATGTATTTCTCACCGTTTAAATTAATAAAAAAATCGGCGCCGTTTTCAGACTGTTCGATAAATTCAGCAAGCTGATAATAACTTTTGCGTGAAAATCGGGCAATGAATCTTCCTTCTTTAACTCGGCAATAAAGAATATTTCCCTTGCCTGTATACAAAGAATTCATTTCCAGTTTTTCGCAGGAATCATCGTTTAAAAGAATTTCAATTTGTTCTCGGCTATCACAAGAAAGTTTTGTTTTATAAACAGTCTCAACGACAAAAGCGGTATCTTCCACGTCAAGATAACAACGTTCCACGCCCAGTTCAATTAAGTATTTACCGCATTCATCGATTTTTAGATGTTCAAAAAAAACGCTCAGTATTTCTTTGCGGAACATGTGAGCACCGTTATAATACCAGAGACCGTCTTTGTCTATTTTTATTTCAAAATTTTCCATTAGTTTTAAAAATTTTTCCTGCTGTCCAGTAAGATGGTAACCGGTCCATTATTTATGAGTTCAATTTTCATCATTTCCTGAAATTTTCCCGTTGCCAGAGCATTGACTTTATCCTTTGCCTTACCAACAAAATATTCGTAAAGTTTGTTTGCTTTAATCGGCTCTTCCGCTGCTATAAACGAAGGCCGTCTTCCTTTGACGCAGTTGCCCAATAATGTGAATTGAGAGACCACCATCATCGCGCCGCCGATATCCAGCAAAGACCGGTTCATCTTGTCTTGTTCATCTTCGAAAATACGCAGGTTTATTGCCTTTTCCAGAATATAATCGGCAT
>DCVU01000104.1:6746-16147 GCA_002327415.1 Smithella sp. UBA2180 | reverse complement strand
CGCAATACCTGCGAAAGCCCGCCCAATACTTCCATCAACTCTTTTGTATTTTCTTTAATTTGCGTTAACATGGTTGTATAATACAACTAATTTAAAATTTGTCAAGAGGGAAAATGATTTAAAAAGCATTGCGCTGATTAGTTAAGGTGGGCTAAGATTGCCTGCCTTTTTTCTTCAATTTCAATGAATCCGGGGAATAATTATAGGAGTCTTTTCTTTATACTCAGTGTATTCTTTTCCGAAACGCTTCTTCAGCTCCGGTTCTTCAATATATTTAAATTCAAGAATGCTCATAAAAACAAACAGCGGCGTCATTATGAATGTGAGAGTTATCGAACCGAAGAAGATGCCAATCCCGGCCATTACCATAAAAAGACCAGTCATCATTGGATTTCTTGAATAAGCATAAGGGCCGTCGGTAACGAGTTTCGGCGGCGGATTTATCGGCACAGGAGTTCCTTTTGTTTTAAAGAATCTTACTGCAGACCATAACCATAAAAAGGCGCCTATGATCAGAAAGGGTATGGAAATCGTTATTTCCAAAGGTTTGGAAATAAATTCCGCAAATCCAAAAAACCGATCCAGAAAAAAAGATGTAATGATTAACAGCAATACGATACAGAAAAAAATAAAACCGACCAACGGGGTAAGAAACATCCGAATTTTTTTTGTGCTCGTTGCCCCTTCGTATATAATATTTATAATCCATTCCCGTAATGCTTTCATCTGCACACAACCTGTATTGAAAAGTATAACTAATTATAAAATATCAGTCTGCCAAATTAATCATTCTGGTCTGGCCAGGAATAAACAGGCAGGCGAGTTTCAAAAACTGATCCATTAGGCATCACTTCAACATCCTTGCCTTCAATCCGTTTGATTTTGGTCAGCGTGGCGGGAACGTGGCGTTTGCGGGCTGAGTCAATAACATCCGCAACGGTTTGGAAACGTTTTATATTTTCAAGTGTCATGATTTGAGGCAAAACCATATCCAATATTCCCTGCTCGTATTGCCTGAGCGCCTCTGATGGACGAATCCAGACGTGTCCGGTCAGTTCAACGCCGTCATGCATAACGTCTTGATCTGGAGGCATCTGAGTAACAAAGAAACGAACATCGTAGCGCAGTGGAAAAGGTTCAGGCGTAATCCAATGTGAAAAATAATGAAGTCGGTCGAGCGGCAGAAGAAGCTCTTCCGCCGTAAGCACCTCAGAAAAATGCATTTTACCCTCGATGAGCGCTTTGCGGTAATCACAAAAACGCCGGCGCTTCTCTTCCGCTCTGATCGTGACAGGCGCGCCATTTTTATTCTGCGCAAGCAGAACTCCTACTTCCTCAAATGTTTCGCGGATTGCTGCCACCCAAGCTCCCAGAGCCTTTTCAGGACGCGGCATATCAGAAAGAATACGTGTGGCGCTTGCGCGATCAATCCCACGGATAAAACGTTCAATCCCAACTTCAAAATCTTCGGGATCCACAACGCCACCCGGAAATACATGATAGCCCGGAACAAAGCTGCTCTTGCTATTTCTCCGGACCATCAGAATTTCAATATCCTTTATTCCGGCATCGGGACAAGCGCGTAGGAGCATTACAGTCGAGGCATCAGCAGGAATTACTTGCATCTCTGTTGGGTAACCTCTGGAAAAGTAAACGTTACAAAGCACAACTGGTGCATCTGATACGCGTCGAATTCAAGGCACTCACTGAGGAGAAATTTTTTTACCAAATTTTTCAATTTCGTCACCCGCATTTTTCAATCCTTTCCCGACATCTTCAGCCACTACACTACCTTTTTTCTTCAATTTCAACGAAAGTTCTTTAGATTTTTTCATAGCTTCTTTCGTACCTGTTTCAATTTTCTGACCGGCCCAGGCAAAACTACGCTCCAAATACTTATTGGCTAAATCAAGAGCATCACCGGCTTTTGCCTTCTCTTTCTTTGCCCATGATTCCGTTGACTTGATATGGGAATCCGAAGCCAAGGCGATGTAGGCACGCGCAAAGGTTTCTTCTATTTTTTTTACCGAGGTTACTATTCCTTTCTTTACATCATTAGCCAGCTTTTCCAATTCTTTAGCCGACGCATTTAGTGCCTCTTTTCCCTTATCAGACGCTTTTTCAGCTCGAGCTTTCATGTACGATGCACCCTTTTGAATTTGCCGGGCAGCCGAACTCATGTTTTTCTCCAAATAATTCTGCTTAGCTTTTTGAAAAGTTTGCTCGATTGAAGATTGCGATTCCGATTCCGCAAAGGCCGTCCATGGAAGGATTACCGCCACGATTAATGTAACCGCAGCAACAACAGAGTAAAGTTTTAAACGGTTCATAATTTATTTCTCCTTTCCAAATATTGTAATAAAATTAAACTTATTTATTAATAAACTACCGCTTCCCGAAGGCCCAAGCAGAACACCAGTTTACCGGCGTATAGTTCCATGTTGACACCGCGCAGGGCGTGCACCTCAACTTCACCCATTGTATAAACCTTAGTGAGGTCACGAACATGAAAAAAGTTTTCTTTCAACTCATTCATTCACCTTACCGTAAATTTCCCCCTGCGGCGTGTTTAGTTTTAAAATGGTATTTTGATAATTAATACGTGTAGGTCACGGCGGCACCGGCAGAAAATCTGTCTGAGTATTGTCCTTCAACATTCAGACGAAATCCTTTGATAAGCGGTATATCAACTCCCGCAAATCCGCCTACAATTGACTTGTTCTGAACAGAAACATCTCCGGTCCAATATTCAAGATCGGGAATATCGGAGGCCAAAGACATCTTGGCTTCCGAATAATAAATATACGGACCCGCATATAACTTTATGCCGCGTGGAATAGTAACCTGAAGCCCGACACCGCAATTGACGTCCCAAAGATTTTTAACTTTAAGTCCAGCTGTAAAAGGCGTCACTCCATTGGTTCCCGAAACATTATCCGTAAAATCACTGAAATAATATGTCCCCTGAATAAAAGCGCCTATCCCGAATATACTGTTTATCGGGTAGAAGGCCTTTGCCCCCAGCGTGCCGAAAAATTTCCAGTTTTCTTCAAAGTCTTTTTTGTCCGTAACGGTGGATGCGTCCACGGAACTGAAAACATCAAATATTTTTAAATCCGCTATTCCGATTCTTGCGTATATCTCCCAGATGTTTTTCGCACCGTAAGCCGCCTGCGAATAAATTTCATTCTGCCTGAATGTATGATACGTGCCGTTTTTGTAGGTATCTTCATGATACCGATAACCTATTGCCGTGTTTAATCCGCCGGCTTCTTTGGAAACGGTTTGAGGCGGGCCGAATAACCCCGCCGCCTTTGCTGATGGATTAATCATAAAAAATAATAACGCCGAAAGCGCGATGACCGAAAAAATTTTCGCAATGAGTTTTCTTTTCATTTAATCTCCTTTTTCCGGCAATGCCGGCTTGACCAAAGAAGATTTTTCTGCCGCAGGCACGGATGGATTCGGTTTGGCTTTTCTGGCCTTTATCTTCTTAAAACGGTACTGGGCGTATGCATCGCGAAACGCCACGTAGGGGTCAACGGCCGCGTCTTTGAGAGCTTCATAATCGCCAATCCTCAAGGATGTGGCATTCACTTCCTCGTAAGCCTTTACCCCCCCACCGGCGTACCAGGGGCTGATGTAAGAAACAGGATAGAGAAAATAATCGCCGACAATGCTTACGGAATCACGGGGGCTCGACGGACCAAAAACCGGCCAGACAATATAAAAGCCCTGGCCCACACCCCAAACTCCCAGTGTCTGCCCAAGATCAGTGTCCTGTTTCTGAAGATCCAGCTCTTTACCGGCAGAAGGATCGAGAAGGCCTCCGATACCCCAAATGGTATTGATAGTAAAACGTCCCGTTTCTGTGGCCACGCCGCTGAAATCAGCCTGAAGCAGGCAACTTAGAAAACGGGCGGGAAATCCGAGATTGGAAAAGAAATTTTTAACACTTACCCGCGCCGGTTCGGGAACAATTGCTTTGTATCCCTGCGCAACGGGCTTGAGCGCCCAGAAATACAGTTTGTCGTTAAACTGATGCATAGCACGGTTTACGGTTTCCAGAGGATCGGCGATTTCCACGCGTTCTTCCTGAACAGCATTTTTAGCGTATTCATCAACCAATTCATCTTCTTTATATTCATCGTCAAGGGGATTTACGGCATCAACCGCTGATTGTGCCGTACTTTGTTCAGACGTGGAGGCAAGCAAAATGGGTTGCGGGGAGGATTTCGCAACCGGCAAAGTCGCAGAAGATGGCCCCGGGCTGTGAGCGCAACCAGTCGTAAGAATAACGCATAATAAAATCAAAAATAGAAAAGATTTTATGTGATGATACTTTGTCATATTCCTGCTTCTTCACGACACAGCTCTGACTGTTGACGCTCTATTTCTCTGCCCTGTTGTATCTCTATTAATTAATCAGTCGCGGTTTATTCTAATTCTTGCTTACCTTCTTGCGCAGAGTTTCCAGCAATTTTTCCGGCGTATCCTTGGCCAGTATATCGTTGAACTGCGTACGGTAGTTTTGAACAAGACTCACATTCTCCACGACAACGTCATATACTCTCCACTTGCCATCTTTTAAAATCATCCGGTAAAAAATAGGTATTTCTTTAGAAGCAGTAACGATTTTGCTCTGAATTTCAGCCTGAACGTCTGAAAGCATATTTTCTTTATAAAACACAACCTTTTCATTGGTGTAGTCCAGAATTTTATCTGCGTATGATTTTTCCAGAATCTGCTCAAAGAGATTCACAAACTCCGCACGCTGAGTGGGGTTTAACTTGTTCCAGTTGCGCGCCAGAGTGCGCTTGGAAAATTCAATTTCATCAAACATATCTTTGTATATGACCCGGAGCGTCTCTTTCTTTATTTCTTTAGATGCCGGACTTTTAAGTTTGGGATCTCGCAACACATTGAGCACTTTATTGACAGTGGCTTCTGCAGTGGTCATCGGCATTCCGGCGTATACCGGAAGAGAAAACATCAAAAGTGTCAGTATGATTACCAATCCTGTGAGTCGTTTTTCCATTTCTTAATCCTCCTCAGATTCTATTATACCAATTTCACTGTTTTTTTATATCACCAAAAGCGTATTTACTGATAAGTCCTAATATATCCACGGGTGCTTGAGTTTCCATAATTGTTCCGTTAGGCTTCAGGATGGTGCCGGATCCCCCCGGATCAATACTGATATACTGGTCGCCCACCAAACCTTCCGTTTTAATAGAAGCAATGGCGTCATCGTATATCTTTATGCCTTTTCTAATTTTCATATGCACGACCGCCTGCTGGTTTTCCTGATCCATAGTGATTTTTTCCACCTGCCCGACTTCAATACCCATAATATCCACAGGATTCCCATCTCTTAATCCTTTTACAGAAATGAATTTGGCAGTTATGGAATATGAATCATCATGCAGAAAAGAAACTTTACCAAGTTTCACAGTCATGTACCCTATGCAGAGCAGCCCCAGAAAAACAAAGATGCCGACGATGGTTTCTACTTTATATTTTTTCATCTGTTCACTCCTTGGCGGCGCATTGCAAACGCCCTATTTCTTTTTGTTGAGATTTGGCCAAATCTATAATGGAATCCATTTCATCTGTGGGCTGCCCTTCCGCAATTCCCGCCCGAATAGCAAAATCAACACATTTATCCGAAGATGCGAGCTTTTGAGATTCCTTCCGGATATCGCTGATTCCCTGTTCTTGAAAATCTCTGACAAAATCATTCATAATGCTATCGGCTTCCACAATATTCGAAAAAGGAAGCACCGTGACAAATTCATTGGACTTGCGGCGAGTGGAAAAACCACCTATCGCGCCGAAGTGTTTATCAATATACAGTCCCATCGCATGGATGATCTCCTGTGCCGCATCGTGACCCAAACCGGAAATGACCGCGTCAAGAGCTGAAAGGGTAAAAACTACGATGCAGTAATCCTCTCCGGTTTCTCCGCGTTTTAATTGACCATGATTTAAAATTTTGAATTTCCGCTGAGAATAAAGACCTGTAAGTTCCTTCTGCAACCCTTCGAGGCTATGGATAACTTCATCGTTGAAAGGGTGATCAAAATTACCCAATTCCTCCGGTGTTCCCTGAAAGACAATGGTTTTATCATAGAGGGCAAGAATCCGGTTGGAAATAAAATAAACGTCCGGGATTTCATGGCTGACCATGATCGCTGTAAAATTAAATTTCCTCTGGTACTGAGCAATCATACTCAGTATTGCATTTTTCCGAACAGGGTCTTGGCCGGTCGTGGGTTCATCAAACAAAACGATGCGCGGATCGGTGATCAGGGCGCGCGCCAGCGCCGCCCGTTTTTGCATACCTCCGGAGAGTTCCGAAGGGAATTTGTAAGTTGCTTCGGTTAATTCTGTTTGTTCAATTCTGGCCATTACACGCCGAGTAATTTCCGCTCTCTTCAGATTTGTAGTTTCCATCAGAGGCAGAGCGATATTATCATAGATATTCAGGGAATCGAACAGAGCGTTGCCCTGAAACATGTAACTAATCTGGGCCAGCGAAGCAGCCATCTCGGATTTCTTCATTTCGGCCATCGGCTTACCGCGAAAGAGAATTGTCCCTTCATCGGGCTTAAGCAGACCGATGATATGTTTGAGCAGAACGCTTTTGCCCGAACCGGAGAGACCTATAATAGTGGTAACCTGCCCTTCATATATTTGCAAATTAACATTTTGCAGAACAGTTTGTGATCCGAAGCGCTTGGTGATATTTTTAAATTCAATCAATGGAATCGCATTCATAAATTTCTCTATATTAAAAGCAGTGAAGTTACCACGTAATCCGAAACAAGAATCAACACGCAGGAGGTAACGACAGCCGAAGTTGTGGCCAAACCGACAGCCTTCGCGCCATGGCTATCCTTGCGCATGTGCACAAAATATCCCTGATAACAGCAGACGGTGGCAACGATTACCGCAAATACTATCGCCTTAATAAACCCGTCGGTGAGATCTTTCATATCCACGTTGGATTGAATGCTGTGAGAATAAACTCCGGCATTCAATCCCAGAAGCGCCACACCGGAGATGTAGCCGCCGATAATGCCAACAAAATCAAACACAGCGGTGAGTAGGGGAAAACTGATGATCGCGGCGATAATTCTAGGACTGATGAGATAGCGAAAGGGATCAATACGCATGGTATGCAGGGCGTCGACCTGCTCCGAAATACGCTGAATACCTATTTCCGCCGTGATAGCGGATCCCGCTCTGGCCGTAATCATAATGGCAGTAAGAACTGGTCCCAATTCCCTGATCAGGGAAAGAGAAACCAGCGCTCCCAGGCCGCCCACCGCTCCGAACTTTATCAGAGCGTGGTATGATTGCAAACCCAAAACCATGCCGGTGAACAGGCTCACCAGAAGGATAATCGTTGTAGAGCTGGCTCCGATATAATATATCTGCGCAATTACCTTGGGAAACTGCTTGGGCCGAAAAGTTTTCCAAAGCGCCGTGAATAGGAAAACCGTCGCCGTGCCTAAAACGTTAATCCAGCCGATTACCGCCTTCCCGATGAAGGCGAACGGCCGCGTCAGGAATCTTCCCGGCTGGTACTTTTCTTCAGCATCCGGATGGTCCTGATTGTTTTCGGTCACTGCCATTAGCAAACGTCCCCTTATTAATTTATGCTAGAGTGCTTCTGGCGGGAATTTTACATATATATTGAATTTCGTCAATAGTTTCCTAATTTATTTCCGTTAAAAATTCTTTTAGGATTTCAGCAACTTCTTTCGGTTTTTCCATAGGAATTAAATGACCGGCATTAGGAACTGATTTATATCTTCCATTGGCCAATAAAGAAACGGCTTTTTGTAAATCTACAAATTCTTTATTGGTACTTTTTTCTCCTTCTACAACCAAAACCGGACAAGTCAATTTATTCAGCAGTGGCCAAGGATTAGTACTCTTGCCTCCCATAAAAAGCGCGGCTTCATTTCTTGGAGAACAAGTAAGTTTTAAATCACCTTCGGCCTGTTTTTCCATACCATATTTAAGATAGAACCGTAGCATCTGTTCATCCCATCCGGCAAAAAGTGATTTTGATTTTAAATATTCCAAAGCCGCGTTTTCATCTTTCCAATTGTTTTTTCTTTTTATTGATTGTGAAGCTAACGGATGATCCTTAAGCTTGATATTCATGGCGTAAAATTCTTCCGGCAGGAAAATTGGTTCAATCAAAACCAAGCCGCGTGGCTGCAGGCCAAACAATGCCGAGGCAATCGTTAGAACTGTTGCGCCCATCGAATGTCCGACGGCCAGATTATTACTGATGTTTTGCGAACTACAGAAGCTTATTAGATCTCTGGCAATAACATCCCACCCCAAACCTTTTTCCGGATCGCAATCACGATAATTGCAGATATACGGAGCCCAAGCCTCAGGATGCGGTGTCAAATCCTCGATTATCGGATGCCAGAGCCAGGGTAGAAAACCGGTGGCGTGAGCGAAAAGTATCTGAGGAGCTTCTCCTTCATAATAAAGATAAGGCAACGCTGCTCCGCCAACATCGTGAATTTTTAGCGGCGGGATTTCTCTCGTACTGTTAACTTGGCCAACATTTTGTGACATATTAAAACTTCATCATTAGGAAAAATTGCCCGAATCATTCCCAATGTACTATTAATTTTACGGCAAGAAATCATTTCAGAAAATAAAAACAGCCACAGCAATAACAGTGGTGAATTTATTATCTCTGCAAATGGTGGATTGAGTAACATTAAGCGTTCGAACTATTTTGCCGCTGATTTTAAAGATTTCTTTTTTCTCATCCCAGCTTTCATCCACATCGAAATCAATACCCAGGGTGGAGGCCAGCATTGCCGCGGCCAGATCTTCAGCGTAGTCGCCCGCCTGTTTTTCGTTCTGACCGTATGCGTGATGTTCGCTGATGTAACCGTAAGATGATTTGTCGGCGGGAATAGCGCAGCCGACCGACGCCGCAAGGAGTCTTTTGGGTTCGTTGGTGCAGCAGCGGCTCAAAACACAATAGGTAATGGCACCGGACACTAATTCTTTAAGACCCTGAGTCTTGGAAATCATTTTGCAACGCGGCGGAAATATGCTGGACACCTGCACCAAATTGCATTTTTCTATTCCGGCATCACGCAAGGCACGCTCAAAGGAATGCAATTCGTCCTTATGCGTACCCACTCCTTTTGTGAAAAAAATCTTTTTGGGTACAAAATTATCCATTTTTCAACTCCTTACTTTTCCGAATAAGTACAAAAAACTTTTTTGAAAAAGCATCCCGCCTCATCGTTTGAAATATTTTGTTATTTATATCAGTGTTCTATATCTTATGCCACAAATTATTTGTCAACTTCCGGGTAAAAATATTAATCGTTTAATCTTGCTCAATACCT
>DCVU01000104.1:4901-6731 GCA_002327415.1 Smithella sp. UBA2180 | reverse complement strand
CTATTTAAACGAAACCGTCAAAGAAAAGTTTATTCTGGCGGCTGAAGATCAGGTTAAAGTTAATGAAGACTACGACAAAATTTACTTTTCAGTCTGGCATATTCTCCAGCCTGTCCACTCGTCATCCGAAAAATTATCCTGGATTTTCAAGAAATTCGCAATGAGCCCCGGTTACGGCGAAAACAAAAAAAAACACTCTGCCTCCTGGTTAAAAAAGCTTCAGCAAAACGCTTCTCTGGATGATTATCCTAACTCTTTAAAGCCGGCGATTACAACCAGAAACTCTAATCTGCGCATGCTTCCTACACAAGGTCCTCATTTTTACAGTTCTGACGGAGACATTTCCGGCTGGCCTTTTGATAACCTGCAAATATCATCTGTCACTGCGAACACTCCTCTTATTATATGCCATCTCAGCGCTGACAAATCATGGGCGCTGGTAGAAACCAGTTTCGCGTTCGGATGGATGCCTGTTGAGGATTACGCGCTGGTAGATGAAAATTTTATCAAGATGTGGGAATCCGGTCATTATACCGTCATTACCAAGGATAAAGCTGCTATTTTCGATACTGATGGCCGTTTCAATCTCCGAACATCCATAGGACAAATGTTCCCCTTAGTCAGAGAGATGCCGGATAAAATGGAAATTCTTATTGCCGCGTCAGATGAAAATAAAAACGCAATAATTAAACACGGCTTCGTTTCTTCTCAGATTATTGCGCTCAAGCCACTGCCTTTTACTTATTCCAATGCGGTAAAAATCGCCAACGAACTGATTGACGAACCATACGGATGGGGCGGCCTTTACGGCAATCGCGATTGTTCCGCAATGACCAGAGATTTCTTTGCTCCTTTCGGTATCTGGCTGCCCAGGCATTCCGAAGATCAGGTCAAAAAAGCAGGAACATTCATTGACCTGCAAAATCTCGAACCTCAACAAAAAGAAAAAATCATCTTAGAAAAGGGAATTCCTTATTTGAGTCTTCTGTGGCGTAAAGGCCATGTCATGCTCTACATCGGAGAACAAAACGGCCGGGCTCTCATTTTTCATAATGCGTGGGGCTTGAAAACAATAGACTTCGACGGCAAGGAAGGCAGGAAAATCATCGGAAAGGCCGTCATCACAACTTTATACCCCGGAGCCGAATTATATTGCCTTGATCCGGGAGGATTGCTGCTGAAAAATATTTCAGCGATGACTATTCTTGGGCCGGAGAAACAAATTAAATGATGCACAAATATAAATTAGTGGTGGAATACGACGGAACCAATTACCGCGGCTGGCAAACGCAAAAAAATGCTAAAAGCGTTCAAGAAACTATCATTGCTGCCGCACAGAAATTTTTAGGCGGACCTGTGCAGCTTCAAGGAGCCGGACGAACGGATGCCGGAGTGCATGCTTTGGCGCAAACCGCCCATCTGGAATCTTCCAAAAAGATTAATACGGAAACTCTCCGTATTGGAATCAATGATAACCTGCCGGCAAGTATTAATATCTTGCAGGTGGAAAATGCCCCGCCGCTTTTTCACGCCCGTCATCATGCCGTGAGCCGCAGTTATCTCTATCTTATTGCCAAGAGACGCACCGCCTTTGGCAAGCGCTATGTCTGGTGGATCAAAGACAATCTCCATATCGACAAAATGCAGCAGGCGCTGAATTTATTTCAGGGCTTCCACGATTTTGCCTCATTTGCCGATAAAAGAATGGAAAAAGAAACATCCACAAAAGTTAACATTGAAGCAACACAGTTAAAGGAATTTGACGACATAATTGCCATGCGAGTTGTCGGTTCTCATTTTCTCTGGAAAATGGTGCGGCGCATAGTGGGG
>DCVU01000104.1:0-4831 GCA_002327415.1 Smithella sp. UBA2180 | reverse complement strand
CGGAGTTAAGCGGCCGCGCGCAGTGCGGTCCGCTTAAGCGACTTGTTAGGCGTACTTTGCAGGCAGCGCAATCCTGACGAATAAGATTCAGCGACACCGTAAGCCGTTCCATGTAGTTTATGGTTAGAGAACATTTGGAATTTTGGATACCATCATTTTTTTTCGGTTTAGCTTGCGCCCATCTATGATAAATGTGCCATCACCAACTGCGTGAATAGTTCGTTTCTCTTTGCGTAAGGAGTCAAAGTATGCTGCAACGGCCTCCAGAACGACAATATTGTGTTTTTTGACTATGTCGATGACCTTACACTCGATATTAGCTAAGCATTCTTTTATCAATGGCGCTTTGACTTTTTTACCTTCCACAGGTGTCAGCTTGAATTTGACAAATTTGTCCGTTTCGACACCGGAGCATGTTCCTATTCCAACTACTTTATCAAGCATTTCAACTGTGGGAATTGAAATAACACACTCCTTTGTTTTCCGAAGGGCAGCGAAGGAATAATTCCACTCTCCTGTAGTTATGGCAAATACTGGCGTGAAATCCAAAACCATTGTCCACGAGATCGTCATGATGTTATTTTTCTTTCCATCATTTGTTGTGATAAGGACGACAGGCCCCGACTCTATCAATGTAAAAGCTTTACTAATTTTCAACTTATTCATGCAAGCACCTCTTTATATCCCCTTTCACCCAACGAAAAGCTCACGGGGCGGCGTGTGCGCACGCCGATCCCGTGCAGAGCTTGGTTATCCGGTTTTGATTTTTATATCACCTTCTATGTAACGGTGAATAATGCCGGAAATGAGCGTTTGGTAGGGCATACCCATCTCCATGGCTTTTTTTTGAATGCCAAGAAAGTCATGGTCATACAGACGAATCGTTATACGTTTGTTTTTTTTAAGAGTGTTATTTGCCGATGCCTTAATCAATTCTATTTCTTTTTTTGATGGTGTGGCAAGCTTCATCTTCCCTTTTTCTAACGCATTAAGAATATCTTTTTCTTCTTTATCGTATTTCATTTTGATTCTCCCGTTCTTCTTTATACATCTTTGTTGCTTTCCTGCTGGGTATTATTGTTTTTAGAAAAATGTAATCTTTTTCAACTACATATGGAACGATATAAATATAATTATCGACAACAACAAAATACAGCTTTTGTCCTGGATAATTTGATTGGTCAGGATGATCAGTTACTTTCCAAACATCACCTCGCGAAAGATGAATAATTATTTGCTCGAAAGATATATATCTTTCTTCTTTTAACCATTCATTTTTTGTAGGATTCCATTCGTATTTCATGTTTTAATTGTACATCATTTGTATGTACATTTCAAGAGATTTTTGACAGGTTATATTTTTTAAGGATAACGCGGAGATCACCGGCGCGCTTTAGCGCGTCCGGTGGAGTGAATTGTTCGACCTTCACTTTTAATGTGTATCATTTCATTAACTAAACGCAACTCCAGACGGCAACCAAGCGCGCGGGCATATTTTTGTAATGTCGCCAGAGAAGGAGAGTGTTTTCCGCTACCGGACTCCAAACGAGCAATCGCTGATTGAGTTGTTCCGATACGCTCGGCAACTTCCGCTTGAGTGATACCAGCGGAAGAACGTGCCTTAAGAAATTCGTCCAGAAAAGCAAATTCTTTTTCTAGCTGATCGTATTCAGATTTTACATCCGCGCGTTTAAGGGCGCGTGTCTTAAGTTCTTTATGTGTGAGCATTTTTGATCTCCTTCAAACGCCGTCTTGCTATGGCAAGTTCTTTGGGCGGCGTTTTGTCTGTTTTTTTAATGAACTGGTGCAACATCACAATGCTTTTACCCATAATCGTGCAATAGAAGACCCGTGCAATGCCCTCTGCTGATTTTAATCGTAACTCTAATAATCCTTCGCCCATTGCACGCGTGTGGGGCATTCCTAAATCAGGACCATACAACTCCATACGATCAGTGTATCTTAGAAAACGAGCGAGCAAGCCAGCAGGTAAATCAAGTATTTCGTTCTGCAACGATTCGCTGTAGTATGTGATTGTCCAATTCATGTAAGTTTTATAGCATATATGCTATGATTAGTCCATAAAATTTATTATTATTAATTTGGGTCGAACGCTAGCATTAGCCGCGAGGGAGAAGCCCGAGTCGGTCTGCATGCTGTGGTTCGGTGCCCTTATATTAGTCCTTCATCTGTTTTTTTGCCGTTTTCATAAATTTCCCGAAAGCCTTGTCCTTCTTCCGTCTGTCCAGGTATGACATCTCGTAGAACTCGGATTCCTTCTTAAGCTTGATATAGCTGGAATAGCGATCTTCACTCAATTCGCCACTTTTGACCGCGTCCCGGACGGCACAGCCGAGCTCATTTTCATGGCTACAATTCGCATATCGGCAATGTGAGGAAAGTACGGCAATTTCTTCGAAACTCACATTGACCCCATCACCTGCACCAATAATGCCCAACTCGCGCATGCCAGGCGTATCGATCAACATTACACCCTGGCTCAGAACAATGAGCTGCCGGCGGGAAGTCGTATGGACGCCTTCTCCAGTAACGCTGACGGCTTTTGTGTCAAAGACTTCCCGGCCTATAAGGCGGTTGATGAGCGTCGTTTTTCCGACACCTGATGACCCAAGTAGACAATACGTCCTTCCAGGGGACAGAGTCTTTTGAAACTCGTCAAACCCGATACCGGTGATGTTGCTCAGGGCAATCACCTTTGCCTTTGCTATAGAGCTGACGATTGAGATCTTCTGATCCAGTTCGTCACTGGAAATCAAATCCGTTTTTGTGAGTATGACAACCGGTTCAACACGTCCGTCAGCCGCCATTACTAGGTACCGGTCCAAGCGGTGTGGATTAAAGTCGAAATGGCACGACTGAACAATAAAAGCGGTATCTATGTTAGTTGCAATCATCTGGTAGTCCACGTTTTCACCCGCGGTCTTGCGTCGCAGGAACGTCTTTCGTGGAAACACCTTGTGGATGATTGCTGCCGTGTCATTGTCATAGTATTGAGCCGTAACCCAATCTCCGACACACGGAAGGTCGACGGGACTTTCAACCTGATAAAAAAGCTTCCCCGTCAGCTCAGCTGTAACTTCTCCAGATTCATTCTGTAAGAGATAAGAACCGCGGTTAACTGCGGATATACGGGCAAAGCTGCAACCGTCCTGACGGAACGAAGCGGAATGATCTTCAAACCATTGGTCAAAACCCAGATTACTTAATTTCATATATACGTATCACCGAACAGCGACAGGTTGCGCCGCGCGAATCAGTAAGCAGGCAACTATTAAGCGAGAGCCCGGGACCTCCATGCTACGACTTATATTATCCGCAACCTGTTGATGCTTAGCTCCGCTGTTGCCGTCGCGCGCAGCGCGGCGGCAACGACGAGTTGAGCCGGAGCGGTCCCTGTGGCCGCGATCGGCTCAAACGATTTGTTGGGCTTTTAATTTTGTTGTGCGTACTGCTTCTGCGTGCAATTTTATTCCTAGTGCACCTATTACTTTAAGAATAGTATCAAATCCCGGACTCCTTTCACCGGATAGAGCTTTATATAAGCTTTCACGTGACAACCCAGCATCTCGTGCGACTTGAGACATACCTTTAGCTTTTGCAATGTCTCCCAATGCCTTTGCAATAAACGCAGCATCACCGTTTGATTCCTCAATGCACATTTCCAGATAAGCGGCCATTTCTTGAGGTGTACGAAGGTGCTCAGATACATCATATTTTGTGGTAACTGTTCTTGCCATAATTAACTCCTACAAATTTCTTGCTAAGCGAATTGCAGTTTTAATGTCTTTTGCCTTTGTACTTTTGTCTCCACCAGCCAGCAGGATTATCATTGTGCGCTCACGTTTTATATAATAAACCCGATAGCCGGGACCATGATCAATACGCATTTCCGAAACTCCTTCACCAACAGGCTTAACATCTCCAGGATTTCCCATCGCCAATCTCTCGATTCTTGCCTGAATACGCGCACGCCCACGAATATCTTGCAGACCATCAATCCACTTGGCAAATATGTTGGTTTTGCGAATTTCAATCATAAGACTATTGTAGCCCATTGGCTACACTTTGTCAATAGATTCTTAGATGAATTGTGATGCCGTCGCGCGCAGCGCGGCGGCAACGAATAAATCAGCCGTAGCGTAGCGATCTGCTGAATTGATCTTGTTACGCAATAATTTCATTCAGCCCTTCAATGGCCTGATTCAACTCTTCCAGAGATGCTTTGCCAATGACTTTTCCTATTCTTTCTACAGACAGTGTTCGGATTTGATTGATTTTGACCCATGATTTCTTGGGTAAATTGGGAGACTTCAGTTCAAAGGTTAACGGGAATCCAGCCTTTTGTGGCTGGCTTGTAATGGCCAAGGCTATGACGGTGCCTGATCGTTCATTAAAAATGTCGTGACTCAAAATGAGCACGGGGCGCAAACCCGCTTGTTCATGACCCCGCACGGGATTCAGATCCGCCCACCGAATTTCACCTCTCAATATTCTGGCCATTGGCTCACATCCTCGGCTAATCCTTCTTCCGCCATAGCTTTTTCAAATTTCGGATCGAGTTTTGCGCATTCAATAGATAGCCGACTGCGCTTCATTCTGGCGAGTTTTTCGCGCACAGCATCACGGATTGCCTGGCTGCGATTTTGAAAATAATTTTCCTCGACCAGTCTATCCAATTCACCGATAAATTCGGCATCCATTGTAATTGCTATTTTTGCTTTTCCCATAATCAACCTCCTTCAGTGGTATTCCATTATATCATACCAATGGAAAGAGAAGCAAATATAATTTTGTATTCTTCTAGCGTAAC
>DCVU01000039.1 GCA_002327415.1 Smithella sp. UBA2180 | reverse complement strand
TGCCTCGCCTCTTGATCTTCTGGATGTAACACTTGACCGGGCAATTGATGAATTGACCAGACCTATAGACGCAATACGTCATCAGGCTAAAACGGTTACAGTCGGTACAAGCCGCAAAGAAAAGGAACTCAAAGGAATCATTTTCGATCTTCTGGAGGAACTGAAAATTGCCGTCAAAGATCTGACCTACAGAAACGTCATGACCGTAAGCAGAATCCAACCTGCCATTTCCGGCGTACGAGGATACACCATTTATGATATTAATAACCTCGATGCGCAGGGCAATCCCGCCGAAGGTTCAACCATTACCATCCGAAAAAAAGGCGGAGTGGCCAAAGATATGAAATCGCGCGCGGAAACTTCCACAGTGCTTATGGGAACGAAAAGGACAATTGTCAGTACCGGTCACGTTTATATCGGCAAGGGCAAGGCGGACGGAGCGGCAATCGTAATTTTGCCTATATTAGGAGAAAATGAATCTGTCAGCAATCTCGTTTTACTCCATGTAGACTATAATGAATTTCTGCCCGCAGGCGAAAAGAAGGGCGTCTTAGGTTACCGCTACAATGATATCCGCAATCTGGTTAACGAATATAATATTCATTGGGATGACGGTTATTTAGAAAAATTTCCGATCGCTGATTTATTTAGCGAACCGGTGGAAACTCTGGCCGGACGCATTAAACAGTTGGTCATTACAAATAATTGAAGTTTATAATCGAACATGCGGTGAAGGCACTTGATCTTAGACAGTCATAAATATATAAAAATTTTGAGGAATGATTATGAAAACGAAATTCATCTTTGTCACTGGCGGTGTTCTTTCTTCGTTGGGTAAAGGTTTGGCGGCGGCATCAATTTCCGCTTTGCTGGAATGCCGCGGACTAAAAGTTACCAATCAAAAACTCGATCCTTATATCAATGTTGACCCCGGGACAATGAGCCCTTTCCAACATGGCGAAGTCTTCGTTACCGATGACGGTGCGGAAACCGATCTTGACCTGGGACATTATGAAAGATTCTGTTCCACCTGTATGGGGAAGAGTAACAATCTGACAACCGGACAGGTTTATTATTCAGTCATTACCAAAGAAAGGCGCGGTGATTACCTGGGCAAAACCGTGCAGGTTATTCCCCACATTACCAACGAAATAAAAGATTATATCCGGAAAACGGCAGCCGGCTTCGATGTTTCCATCGTAGAAATAGGAGGCACGGTTGGAGATATAGAAAGCCTTCCCTTTCTGGAAGCAATACGCCAGTTCCGCAATGAAGCAGGAAGAGAAAACTCTATTTTTATTCACTTGACCTGGGTGCCTCTTATCAAAACAGCGGGCGAGGTTAAAACAAAACCAACCCAGCACAGCGTAAAGGCGCTGCGCGAAATAGGCATTCAGCCGGATATTCTTCTTTGCCGGACCGAAAATTTTCTTTCCGAGGAAATTAAATCCAAGATAGCGCTCTTCTGCAATGTGGAAGTCCATTCTGTCTTCACCGCCAAGGATGTCAATTGTATCTATGAAGTACCGCTGATTTTCCATCGGGAGGGTCTTGATGCCAAGATTGTTGAGCTGCTCAACATCTGGACGGGGCAGCCGAAACTGGAGGTTTGGGAATACGTAGTTAACAGGTTTAATAATCCACCAAATGAAGTATGCATTGGCATTGTCGGCAAGTATGTCAACCTGACCGATTCATATAAAAGCCTCAATGAAGCGCTTGTGCACGGAGGAATAGCCAATAACTGCCGGGTGACGTTAAAATTCATTGACTCGGAAAAAATTGAAGCGGAAGGGCTGGGTACAAGTCTGGATGATGTTGACGCCATTCTGGTTCCGGGAGGTTTCGGTATCCGCGGCATAGAAGGCATGATTCTCGCCGTCCAGCGAGCGCGGGAGAAAAAGATTCCTTTCTTTGGAATTTGTCTGGGAATGCAGATGGCCGTCGTGGAATACGCCAGAAATATCTGCGGATTGAATAAAGCCAACAGTTCCGAATTTGACCCCGCAACCCCCTATCCGGTAATCGACCTGCTGCCAGAACAGCGCAATGTCAAAGAAAAAGGAGCTTCCATGAGATTGGGCGCATGGCCTTGTGTTGTCGAACCGGATTCCTTCGCTTTCGCGGCCTATGAACAGAAAAAAATCTCGGAGCGGCATCGTCACCGCTACGAATTCAACAATGATTATAAAAAGACTCTTACGGATAAGGGATTACGCATAACAGGCATATCTCCAGACGGACGCCTGGCTGAAATAGTGGAAATAAAAGACCATCCCTGGTTTCTGGGATGTCAATTTCACCCGGAATTTAAATCCAGACCGATTAAACCTCATCCGCTGTTTGGCAGCTTCATTGAAGCTGCCTTGAAAAACGCTCAAAAAAAGAAGCCGAAAACAAACCAAAAGAAAAAATCAGCAAAGGCTAATTAATAACATTGGAAAAGAACTTGTAATTGTTGCGCCCTTGTGTTTTTACAGCATACATAGCCATATCAGATTTTTTTAAGAGAGAATCAATATCTTCGCAATCATCAGGATAGACCGCAATTCCTCTGCTTGCATGGGAATTGATCTTATGGTCGGCAAAAACAAACGGTTCCCGGAGTGATCCTAGAATAACTTTCGCAACTCCGGCAACGAATTCGATTTTCCCCAAATCCGACAATAGAATGATAAATTCATCTCCGCCCAGCCTGGCAACAGTATCGTTTTGACGCAATATACCCGTTACTCACTTCTTGAAGAATCTTATCGCCGACCATGTGCCCCAGAGTGTCATTAATATCTTTGAAATTATCAATATCCAGCATCATCACCGCCAGTTTATTTTTGTTTCTCCTGGATTGGGTGATTGCAACTTGCAGACGATCCATAAACAACATCCTATTAGGCAATCCGGTCAGCAAGTCGTGGGTAGCCAGATGGTTGAGCTGTTGTTCTATTTTTTTGCGCTCGGTAATGTCACGTGAAATCCCTCTAAACCCCCTTGGTTTACCTGATGAATCTTTCTGTAACGACACAGAAATTTGATGAACCTTATGTTTCCTGGAAGTATATAATTTGCCTGTTTATATAAAGAAAAAGCATTATGTCAAGGAAATTTAGTTGTTTTATTTAAAGCTTTTGAAGTAAATTTATACTTTCCCATAAAAAATAAGGAGATATAAGAACATAGCCATCCAGTTTGTGCTTGACAGCCCCGAATAATTGAGCTAATCAACAACTCCATATTTAATAAAACTCAAGTATTACAAAAACAGCAAGGTAATATTTAACAAAACTTTTTAGAAAAAAATTAAGTTCAGGAGGATGCTTTTGGCAACACATAAATCAGCAGAAAAACGTGATAGACAGAACAAAAAACATCGCGCGCGCAATGTCGCCGCCAAGTCCGCAATCAAAACAAAGATTAAATCAGTAATTGAAAATGTGAACAGCAAGAATAAAGACAACTCTGTTAATGCGCTTAAAACTGCTATCCCTGCATTGAATAAAGCCGCAAGTAAAGGCTTAATTCATAAAAAAAATGCTTCACGCAAAATCTCCCGTTTGACCAAAAAAGTCAACGCTGTTNNAGAACGAGTCCTGACAAGTAGGAACGATGTTTGTCCCTGCCGCATGAAGGTGGCAGGATAATTCGCTCTAAGATTTCCCGATCACTACGTGCCGGCGCAGTGCCCTTAGGGTAAAAATCAAGCCTCATTAAAGCGCAAGTCATAATGAGACTCAAATTTTACAAGCATATAACCTAACGGTCACTATAGGCGTAGTGGAATTTGTAAGTCGAATTATCCAATATCGATAGATCATGATTGGTAACTAGTGACATTCGCTAAAAATGAGTGTAAAGAAATTTGAAGCGCAAATGGAACTATCCCTTGTGCAGAGCACAGAGGGATATCCCCGAAGCGAAGCGCATGGGGATTTGACTCTTCAATATATAATCCATATCAAGTGGCCGGCTTCTTAGCTGGCCGCGTTCTTTTTTCTTGCAATCCTAAATTCCATCACATCTGAAATTTATTTATTTTTTGAATGTTATTTCCCGGAACATTCAATTTTTGTATTTGCTTTGTTACGAATAATCATTTAGAAATTTCGTAAAGGAAGAGTTTGTTGCATGAAATCAAAAATATACAAAAAAAATGTTTCATCAGGCTTAGCCCAAAATGACACATCTTACGGCGAATTGATAGTGGAAATCGGCTGTCTGTTTATTAATATCCCCTATAAAACGGGAACGCTCGAATGTCCCGGAAAAGAAAAACTAATTGTCAATGTATCAGCCTTTGACTGCAATACTTTTGTGGAGACTGTTCTAGCACTTGCCCGATGCGCCGATGCCGCAAAGTTTTCGCGTCATGAATTCCGGAAAAATTTAAAATCAATCCGTTACCGTTACGGAAAGATTGATGGATATTCCTCTCGCCTTCACTATTTTACCGACTGGCTGCGCGACAATGAAAAGAAAGGGCTTCTGACTGATGTATCAAGGAATCTTAGCGGCAAATCTCAGCGCAAAAACATTAATTTCATGACTAACCATCGCGAATTCTATCCCACTTTACAAAATAAAGCACAATTTGCCAAAATGGAAGTAATAGAAAAAAAACTTTCCAAAAAGACTTTCTATTTAATTGAGAAAAACAAGGTAAGTGCTCAAAATGGAAAAATCAAAAACGGTGACATCATAGCTTTTACCACGAATCAGAACGGGCTAGACGTAGCGCACGTTGGATTTGCGTTATGGCATGGGAAAAGTTTACGTCTTCTGCACGCATCCAGCAAAGAAGGCGGCGTGGCCATCTCAGAAAAAACACTGACGGCTTATCTGAAATCAAATAAAAATTTCACCGGCATAATCGTCGCCCGCCCATTATAGTTAATCCGAACCATGCGTAAGATATAATAATTTATTTTCAGAAGTATACCGCGGGACAAAGAGGAATTTCCGCCGGCTGGTCTTACGTGGAGACGACGAGGCGTATTTTACACGCGTGACCCCATGGTGCCCTTTAGGGTATTCAGGTTATACGTTGAGGAAGCCGACAACGACGCTAACGCAGATAGCGCTTTATTTTGGAATCGGCATCATGGTTTCTCGAAATGATGATAATCTTTGGGCTGATCAAAATTGCCGCCCCAGTGCCAGCCGCGCCGGAGGAATTCCTGAACTACGGCGTGATCAGCCGTAAATGTTCCTCTTTCTTCAGGAAGGTACTTCGCTCCTTCCGGAACAATTACGCCGTTGGGATAGATAACCGGATTTTGTACAGGATTGATATCCACGGCTTTACCCAGCGAATGCATGGATAATTTTGTAGTTCCTTCAATTACCCGGAAATTAAAAGAAGAAGTATTATTATCGGCCATGGAGCTATGATCATTCCACTGATAAACGACTATGGGAACAACTTTTTCCACGGGAAAAAATATTTTTTCAATTAAGTTGAATAATTCATAAACATCATCTTCCAGTTCGCAGTTTACGATAATCTGCCCCTGATGTTTTCTGCCGTCAAAAGAATAATAACAGACATCTATCATCGATAAAGTATCGATAATTTCCGTTAGCGCATTTGTTCCCTCTATCGCTTCAGAAAAGCTCATCGAACTGTCGATAATAGTTTCTTCGGCAAAACACATTTACATTCTCCTTTTCATAATTCCCTGAGTATTGCATCCATCATATTTCCCGGCAGTGACACTTCCCGATAAGTTTTACGGACAGCGTTATAATCTAAACAATTATAATTATCCCAAAGCAGCGTGATAACCACTCCGGCCATATCAATAGCACCCGGGGAAACAAAAATCCTGTTTGCGTCTTTCGCGAAATAGGCTTTAGGACGGTGTTTCTGACGAAGAAACACAAACAGCCGAAAGCTTCTTCCGGCATAATCGCAGATGACATTAACCTGCGGCTCTTCATTAGTCTTGATTATATTTTGTGCCTTCTTCAACAAATTCAGGAATTGTTCAGTTAATGCCTCCACGTCTTTTCCCTCCAGAACAACAGCGGAACGGTCAAATACATCCCCCCGGCTGTACCGAACGGAAGAATTATTTTTAACCGGCGTGAGCTTTTTAAATTCCCGCAGAAAAGGAAGAACATTTTTCGGAATCGCCTGAAAATGCAGATGATCGGGAGCGGAAGCCCCGCAGGCCGGACCGTTGTAGAAGACCGAGTAACCAGGCAAATCAGCGCTCAATCGCAGAAGCCAGTCTATTGATGAGGCGATTGCCTGCGGCTCATGTTGCCGGCAAACGATTGTAAAATGCCTGTCGAAAATCGGCGCGGGATTGCAAAGGATCAGATATTGATCGCGGTATAAAACACCCAAGCTGCTCTCGCGGTAAATTATTTTCACATAAAAAGCATGGTCTGTTTTTTATGGATTCTTTATCCACCGCGGCGCCGCTGCTGACGGCACGGGCGGGATTGTACTGCAAAATGACCTTGTACTTTTCACCGGAGAGTTTTCTGGTTTGAACTGAAGCTAAATCGCGGCAGGCGGCAGCAAGCTGAGGCCAGCTTTTCTTTTGCGAATCATACAAGCTTTGGCAAAGCAAGGAGAGCGATAAATCTTTTCCTCCGTTAAATTCGGCAAAAATTCTGTTGCTATCCGGCAAAGGTTTCCCTTTGTTGATCAGTTTTCTTGCCTCGATTTCCGCGGTGCGCAGTTTATCCTTATACAAATCATTGATGTTTTGTTTTTTCACGGAAAGTCCGGCGTCGGTGTTGTTCTTCCAGCGGCGGCACAGGTACAAGCTGTCATAAATTCTTCCGACTTTATACTCACGGGTAATTCTCAGCGCCACGGCGTAATCCTCACCATAACTGACATTGGGAAAACCGATCCGACGAATCACTGAAGCGTCGAAAGCGCGGGGCGCTCCCATGCCGTTGACACGCAGACAGATTATTATGTCCGTTTGGCCTGTGTCCATTCTTTGATGCGTCGATCAGTCCCGGTGGAATCTTTTTCAGATGCTCATTGACTATAGTATAAGAACCGACAACCATTGCGTAATTTCCTTTGCGCAGAATGTCCACAATTTTTTGAAGCGTATGTGGCGACCTGTAAAGATCGTCGGAATCGAGCTGAATAACGTAACGTCCGCAGTGCGGCGAATAGATTGCTTCATTCCAGCAACCGCCGATGCCGAGATCGCGCCTTGCGGGAATAACATGATGAACATGGGGATGCTTGGCGGCAAACTTTCTTTAAAATATCCGTGGTGCCATCCGTGGAATGATTATCCACGACGATCACATTGAACGGAAAATCTGTTTTTTGTTCCAGAGCGCTGCCCAGCGCATCGGCAATTGTCTTCCTGCGGTTAAGGACGGGAATGACAATGCTGGCTTTCCACTGCAAATCGCTTTGTTGTTGCTCAACTTTTTTTACCAGCGGGGGAACATAAGCCCCGATACGTTTCAGATGATTTGTCGCGATCTTTTCCATCTTTTTCTGGCGAAGGATATTTTCTTTCGCGACATAGGCAAAGTGAGCCTCCGTTTTCCTGCCGGATGCTTTTATTTTCTTCTGCGTTTTTGCAACTATCGTGTATAAAAATTCCAGCACATGAATCAATTCATAGTCCGTGGAAATTTTCAAACGCAAATCATATAAAGCGGCATTGTCTTCGAAAGGAAGAGAACCGTATTTTTGCAGGACGGATTTAACCGCTTCACAGGGAAAAATCAGGAGATGTCCAAATTTAAAATCGTCGCGGATACTGCCCTTTTGATAATCTATCAGCGGATGTTCAAAAAGATTATTTCCTTCCTGCCGTATGAAGTCCGAATAAATAATACCTGCCCGCCTATTTTCGGCAGCATGAAGCAGGCGTCGCAAAGACAATTCATTGCAGTTTATTTTTTTTTCGGCTTCAATCAGCAGCAGATATTTGCCGGATAACTTTTTCAGATAGGAGGAAATATTTTTAATTTCTTTGACATCAAGAGTTTCGGTCGAAAAGAGACACATCGCCTCCTTCGCGTCATTGACGGAAACAAGAAGAAATTTGCCGAATTTTTGAATTAAATGCGTCATGTTTGAATTGTACATTATCCCGCTACGCTTCGCTTCGGGGATAGTTCGACTAACGCTTCGAGCGTCATTTCATTCGCTCTTAGCAAGTCTCACTAGAATCCTGACATCATCAGGTTAAAGGCTTTTTCCGCTAAATCGTTGGCCACTTTAATCAATGCTTGTTTTCTGGCCGTGGGAAGATAATTTATATCTTCGCTTAAAGCATAATCAACTGTGCCCGTTATATTTTTCGAGCTCCAGATAATTTTGCCGTTTTCATTATCCTGAAAAGTAACTTCCATAATAATTGTCGCCCGTTCTTCCGCCGCCAGATCATTTTTGAGATATGAAAGCGGTGAGGTATTAAAGTTGAGAATCTTCCCTCTCACCACTGCGTCTGCGGCCTCCGCGCTTTGTGCTATTTTAAAGCGGCTGTTTTGAATAAACTGGTTGATAAAAGCCGTCCGGAGGTAATTTTCTACTTCCGCCTGCGCAGTTCTATTCTCAAATGATTCTACGTAAACTTTTTGAATACGTTTATCAATTGACTCTCCACGGGAAGTAAAAGAATATCCACAGCCGAATAAAATAGCGCAGCAAAGACAGACCATCAATATTCTAATAACATTTTTCATTAGAGCACCTTTTGTATCGCCTTGAAGCTTTGTCGCAACAGATGTTTGTCATTACACCCATTGCGAGAAGCGCCTCGCGCTTCGTGGCAATCTCTGTGATACCTATCAGATAAGAGTTTGCTTCGGTCGCTTCTCTCCCTCGCAAAGACATTACGACATAGTTTAGCATTATTAACCGACAACAATATTGACCAGTTTCTTCGGCACGTAAATAACCTTCTTTATTTGCGTGCCCTCGCTCATCGACTTTATTTTTTCATCAGCCAGCGCATTGGCTTTGATTTTTCCCGGGTCTTCATCCACCGCAACAGTCATTCTGCTGCGCAGTTTTCCGTTAATCTGCACGACAATCGTCATCTCTTCTTCGCTGGCAATCGTTGAATCAAATTCCGGCCAGGGAACATTGGCGGCCAAATCTTTATGACCGAGCAACTGCCAGAGTTCTTCCGTAATGTGCGGCACAATCGGGACAAGCAATATTATGGCGGCTTCCAACGCTTCACGGCCAGCGGCCAGCGCTATCTTATCGGAGCTTGCGGGACGCTTAATCTGATAGACGGCATTCACCAGTTCCATTACGGCGCTGATGGCCGTATTGAAATGAAAACGGTCTTCGATATCAACAGTAACTTTACGGATGGTCTGATGGGTTTTGCGCCGCAAAGCTTTCAATTCTTCTTCCAGTTCAACAACGCCGGACAGAGGCTCAACAGTCTTAATGTCTTCAAGATATTCTTCAACGATGCGCCACAGGCGGCTCAGAAACCGGAAGGAGCCGTCCACGCCCTGTTCGCTCCACTCCAGATCTTTTTCCGGCGGAGCCGCAAACAGACAGAAAATTCGCGCCGTATCCGCGCCATAGTTTTTAACCAGAAAATCGGGATCGATAACGTTCTTGAGCGATTTGGACATTTTTTCGGTTTTGCCGATGATGACGTCTTTGCCGCAGAGATGGCACTTGCCGTCCGCCGCCTGCTCCGGGTAAAGATAACCGTGCTCTTTGCACTTCATCGTTTCCTTGCAGACCATGCCCTGCGTCAGCAGATTGGTGAAAGGCTCATCCACGCCGATCACGCCGAAGTCGCGCAGAACCTTGGTGTAAAAGCGGGAGTAGAGCAAATGCAGAATGGCATGTTCAATGCCGCCGATATACTGATCCACCGGCATCCAGTAATCCAGCTTTTTACGGTCCAGTCCGGGCTTGGTGTCGCAATCCGGACAGCAGTAGCGGTCGAAATACCATGATGACTCCACAAACGTGTCCATCGTGTCGGTTTCGCGCGTAGCCTTGCCGCCGCACTTGGGGCAGGTCGTATTGAAAAATTCGGGAAGCGACGCGAGCGGCGAACCTCCCTCCGGACTGAAGACAACCTTTTCGGGCAGGATAACCGGAAGATCCTTTTCAGCAACCGGAACGATGCCGCATTTTTCGCAGTTGATCATCGGAATCGGCGCGCCCCAATAGCGCTGACGGGAGATGCCCCAGTCGCGCAGACGGTATTGAATGGTGCGTTTGCCTTTCCCTTGCACTGTAAGAAAATCAGCGATGGCTTCCAGAACCTTGGTGTTTTCCATACCGTTGAACTGGCCGGAGTTCACCAGAATGCCTTCATCCACATAGGCTTCCGTCATCGTGGCCGGATCAAGTGTCCGGTCTTTTGGTGAAATAACCACAATCAGTTGCAGATCGAATTTTTTGGCAAATTCAAAGTCGCGCTGATCGTGCGTGGGGACGGCCATGACACAGCCCGTGCCGTAATCGGCCAAAACGAAATTGGCGGCGTAGATGGGCATTTTCCAGCCGGTGAGCGGATTGAGACAGTAGGAATCCAGAAAAAGGCCTTCCTTTTCGTAATATTCGGAAGTCCGCATAAGCTTGTCCTGCTTTTTTACTTTTTCCACAAACTGCTTGACGTTGCCCTCGCAGGGTTTTCCTTTGGCCAGTTCCATCACCAGCGGATGTTCGGCAGCCACCAGCATGAAGGTCGCGCCGAAGAGCGTATCCTGACGGGTGGTAAAGACCTTGATCGCGCCCGGCCCTTCAGCCATCGGGAAATCCACCTCACAGCCATAGCTTTTGCCGATCCAGTTTTTCTGCATGGTCATGACGCGTTCGGGCCAGCCGGGGAGCTTATCGCAGTAATCAAGCAATTCTTCGATATAGGCGGTGATTTTGAAAAACCACTGATCGAGGACTTTTTCCGTCACCTCCGTGCCGCAGCGCCAGCACTGGCCGCCTTCGACCTGTTCATTGGCCAGCACCGTGTCGCACTTGGCGCAGAAATTAACGCTGGAGCGTTTTTTATAAGCCAGGCCTTTTTCATACATCCAGATAAAGAAGAGCTGTTCCCATTTGTAATATTCCGGTTCGCAGGTGGCGATTTCCCGGTCCCAGTCGTAGCTGAAGCCCATGCGTTTGAGCTGTTTTTTCATGTGCTCGATATTTTCGTGCGTCCACTTCGACGGATGGATTTTGTGTTCGATAGCGGCGTTTTCCGCGGGCATGCCGAAGGCATCCCAGCCGATCGGATGTAGAACATTGAAACCCTTCATGCGTTTGTAACGGGCGACGACATCGCCGATAGTATAATTACGGACATGGCCGATATGAATTTTGCCGGAAGGATAAGGAAACATTTCCAGCAGATAATATTTTTTCTTTTGCGGGTCTTCGGTAACCTTGAAGGCTTTTTCCTCGTCCCACTTTTTTTGCCATTTTTCTTCGATGGTAATCGGTTCGTATTTCATTTTTCAAAACTCTCCGGATGGTCGATATTGACGATTTACTTAACATATCGGCACGATGAGCGCAATGGCTTTATGACTAAGAAATTTTCTTAATTTAGAATTATCTCTTTGAAATGCTGAACAAAAAAATCAGAAGAAACTTAGTGATCTGCCGGATTGATTTTGTTACCACTTATATTTTCGATGGGTCATATTTTTTTAATGTTTTTAATAAACTCGGATTTCTTTTTGTTATCATTTCATGAATATAAGACCAATATTCCGAAACAAGAAGGTTTCCTTGAAAATTACGCCGCACAAAACCAGCTGTTTTAAGTACACGATGAGATTTGAAGTCTTCAAAAAACAGAGGAGCTTCAATTCTGCATAAACATTTGACACTGCCGCCAAAACAATCCCCGTCTCTCCAACCTGCCTTCCCGCGCGACAACTCCCCTGTTACAACATAAATATCCCGAATAGCCTTATCGGGACGACACCTGTATATCATCAAGAGGTCTCCGACTGACGCGCGCTTTGAAAGACGCCAATTCAATTGCTTGTACTCAAGGTAATGCCACTGGCTTTTCAAAACCGGTTGAATCCATATCTTTGGAATAGAGTGAAAATCCTTACGTAGTTCTATCACTTCTAGCGGACAATCGGGCCAATCATGATACCAACATACTATACAATCACATTTTTTTGGACCATGGCCGTGCGTTTTAAAACTGCTAGATTTATATTCAAATTCAATACGGACAAGCTTTTCCTTATCACCACTGTGTCGATAAGCAATGCGATCCGGGAACTGTGGTCGAATTTCTTCAATACGGAATTGTTTCTTTCTTGCGACATGGGCAAAGAGATAAACAACACCTATTTCATTTTTCGGAGCATATTGAAGTGGAGCATTCGTTAAAGTATTAGGTCTTGTTATCTGCATTTAATTAATGATCTTCCACCAACAATGTTTACACAAGGAAATAAGAAATAAGAGAAATAAGAGAAATA
>DCVU01000066.1 GCA_002327415.1 Smithella sp. UBA2180 | reverse complement strand
CTACAATGCCTGCCTTCTTGAAGGAGTTATAAACTTGCATAACTCCCTTTGTATTCGCGCCTACTGGATCTTTTGCGCCGGAGAAAATATAAATTGGCAGGTTCTTAGGTATTTTCGAGATATTTTCTTTTTTATTGATATAGCTGATGCCCCCCAGCATGTCACAGAAAAAACCAGCCGTAAAGATTGCACCGCACCAAGGGTCATTGATGTATTTGTCCACTTCGGCGTTGTCCCGTGAAAGCCAGTCATAGTCCGTCCGGTTAGGTTTGAAGGCGCCGTTGAAAGTACCGAATGAGAGCTTGTTCATAATCTCGCTCTTTGCTTTTTTCCCGTTAATCATCGCGTCTATCTTCGCTATGAAGAGGCCGATTTTCCCAATTGCGCCCGGATCACCGCCTGTGCCCGAAAGAACAAGCCCTGAAAATTCATGGCCATAAAGCATCGAGTAATGGCGTGAGAGAAATGAACCCATGCTGTGACCGAAAAGGAAATCCGGTTTTCTCGGGCATTCCTTTTTTATGATACCTGTAAGAATGTGCATATCATCCACAACTTTTTCCCAGCCATTTTCATCGGCGAGATAACCGACATTTTCCTGCGAGCCGGCGGTCTTTCCGTGTCCCCGGTGATCGTTGGCGTACACGGCATATCCCGCTTGTGTCAGCGCTTCGGCAAAACGCTCATACCGGCCCGCGTGCTCCGCCATTCCGTGAGCTACCTGAACAGCGCCCTTTATAGTCGAAGCATTATCCGGCGCCCATCTGTAGGTAAATATCTGTGTTCCGTCGGATGCTTTGAAGGTAAATGTATCTCTTTTCATCTCTGTCCTTCTCTAGCAATAAAGTTGCATCAACTTAAATATTACCCCGGCAATTAAACGTCTAAATAATGGCGGGCAATTTTATATAATCTTAAATTTAATTTCGCGCTATTACTGGATTCCCGCCTGCGCGAGGAATGACACTGTTTATGCCCATCCTTCTGCAGCCAATGCGTCATGCAGCTCATCAGGATGATGACGGCAATGATATTCCATCTTGCTCGATTCCGCATGTGCTTTATCGTATGTCCAGCCGCTGATCATACGATTGCGTTCGTGAAGTTCATGCAAGAGGACATAACCACGTTCTATCTCCATAATATCGTCATCAATCCATACTTCCCTCTCTGGAACAAATTCGTAAACCTTATCATGACCGCCGGCGGTAAAATCAATATCGAAAACACTGCGTACCAGCCTGCCATTGACAATCCAGACGGAAACACCATTTTCAAGTTTTTTCCATAATTCTTTATGCACATCATGGGGATCGGGCAATTTACTGCCATTTTTAGTTACTTTTTTTACATCTCCGCTTATCCTGCGTTCTTTACGTTCTACTTTGTCAGCTTCGTAAAGGGCGTCATTATAAGTTTTGCCGGCTTTCATCAGGCGATGTTCAACAAGCAGATGATCAATAAAAAACTGCCTTTCATTTTCATTGGCTTCCTTGTCCAGCCACAGTTCATCCTGGGGAATATAAGGGTAACGATAATGTTGGCCATAATTTGTGAATTCTTCATCAGTTTTGTGGCGTATCAGCGCGCCATCAACAATCCATATTTTCAAGCCGCCTTTTTCATCAATTTTTTTTATATAAGGTGGTTTAATTTCCATAGGCATAATTAAAGAGCTTTACGAACTCATCAATGATGAAAGCACGTTTGTGAAAACATCAGGGGTAATACTGATATCCCCCGTAAATGGATAATCCATGGAAATAACCGTAAAGAGAGTAATGGCAATCATAGCCGCCAGCAAAGATATCATGATCAAATGAGGAACAATATTTTCCGTTCCAAACAACATCGCAAAAGCGATGGTAATAAAACTGCCGACGATGAGCACAAAATAGAGAAGCGGATGAATTCCTTCGCTGGCATAGACAATGCGCTGTCGCCTCATTTCACTCGCCTGATTCAGTTTTTTTAATGACTCCACTAAAAATATTTTTTGCGTTTCATTTTTCGGCTGAAAACCGCCGTAGAGTTCCCACAATTTTTCCTGTGCCTTCTGCGCGTTTTCACTTTTCTGCCCTTTAGCCATCGTCTGCCATTCTTCATTGACAATTGCTTTAACATAATTTGTCAGTTCGCTTTTCAGTTCGGCGCGAAATCCGGCAGGAAATGGTGTTGCATCCCGATACAGCACTGCAATACAATTAGCTTCATTGATTGTAATATCCTGCGCCTTGTCGAAATCCTGCCAAGTAATGACGACTATAAAAGCAAGAAGAACCGCGTAAATTACGCCAAGGGTGGCAAATATAAAACCTGCAATATCGTTATGGGGTTTGCATTTTTGATGCGGATAATATTTCCGTATAATGAGAAGACTTGTTATCGATATGGCAACATAGACAACAATCATAAGAAGGCAGAACAGCCACGCCGGTATGTGTACAAGCAATATTTGGATAAAGGGCATTACTTTCTCCTGATAAGATTATCAATATCTTACCATTTATTCTTTTATTATGCTATTTGGATTTTCCAGACATCAATTTTTGAACGTCCACAACATTGGGTGCGTCTGCGGCCACCAGACTGACAATTGCCATGCGTTATGGAAAAGCCGTTGTAAATAACGATAAAAATTAAAACACAGAATTAACAATCGGCTTTTAAAAGAAATCCTTGCTATGGTATTCCTGGACAAAGAAATGGAAAAAATACGTATCAGGGAGGGGAAAAAAGTAATCAATCTTCTTGTCCTATTAATGCAAATTTACAAAGATTCATTGCGTATCTCCGACATTGAAGCAGCTGCGGTAATGCTAATTAAAGTCATGGAAGAAATGGTTCACAATAAAATTTGGCAGTACCGATATTAATGAGAAAAGTCTCCTAACAGAAGTAGAAGACTTTATGTGCAGATACCTGCTAATCGAACTTTAACGCACATCACCGCACATTTCCCGCGTTCCATTTTTAAGCAACTGTCAGTACCGTTATCTGCTACTTTTTTGTTTTTGCAACTTTTTTTTGAACACTTGCCGATTTTTTCTTTATCACAGGCATTAATGGTTTACGCCTCTTCAACGTAGCCACAGATGGTTTTTTCTCTTTGACCGGTTCCAACGCCAGCTTTATAACATCCATCATATCATTGATAAAATGGAATGAAATACTCTTTTGCACATTGGCCGGGATATCTTCAAGATCCTTACGGTTCCATGCGGGCAGCAGGATGGTTTTAATGCCTGCACGGTAAGCCGCAAGAATTTTTTCCTTGATACCGCCTACCGGCAGTACAGCGCCGCGCAGTGTGATTTCACCGGTCATGGCCAAATGCTTTTTTACCTTGCGGTTGGTCAACAAAGATGTGAGCACTGTAAGCATTGTCACACCAGCTGAAGGACCATCCTTGGGAATCGCTCCTGCCGGCACGTGAATATGAATATCCATATCATCAAAAAACTCGGATTTTACGCCAAGCTCTTTGGCATTTGTGCGGATGAAACTCAGCGCCGCCGCCGCCGACTCTTTCATGACATCGCCTAGCTGTCCGGTAAGCGTAAGGCCTTTCTTGCCTTTCATCGCTGTGGCTTCAACAAACAGTATATCGCCGCCAACTGGTGTCCAGGCAAGACCTATGGCTATGCCCGGTCTGGTAATTCGCGAATCAATATCCGTTGGAACCCGTACCGGCCCTAAATACTTGGGTATGTCCTTATCCGTCACTGTTGTGGATTTGATGATGTCTTCGGCAATCTGAGCCGCCACGCCGCGACAGGCGTTGGCAATTTCCCTTTCCAGATTACGTACGCCCGCTTCACGTGTATAGCCGGTAATGATGAAATTAAGCGCTTTTTCATTTAATTTAAACTGCTCGGCAGTCAGACCGTTTTCCTTCAATTGCCGCGGAATTAAATACCGCTCGGCAATCTTTACTTTTTCTTCCTGCGTGTAGCCTGTCAGCTCAATGACTTCCAGCCTGTCGAGCAACGCCGGAGGGATCGTGTCCAGCATATTGGCCGTAGTGATGAACATGACGTGAGACAGATCAAACGGCACATCCAGATAGTGATCTGAAAACGAGTTGTTCTGCTGAGGATCCAAAACTTCCAGCAAAGCCGATGAGGGATCGCCGCGGAAATCACTGCCGACTTTGTCGATTTCATCGAGCATAAAAACGGGGTTGTTCGATTCAGCGCGTCTTAGTCCCTGAATGATACGTCCGGGCAAAGCGCCAATGTAAGTACGGCGATGACCTCTAATTTCAGCCTCATCGTGCACACCGCCCAGTGATATACGTACAAACTTGCGCTCCAGCGCCCGAGCGATGGAATGTCCCAGCGATGTTTTGCCAGTTCCCGGAGGTCCCACAAAACAAAGAATAGGCCCCTTGGAGTCCGGCTTGAGCTTGCGCACGGCAAGATACTCGATGATGCGCTTCTTGGGCTTTACCAAACCATAGTGGTCTTCATCCAGAACCTGGCGAGCTTTAGCGATATCCAGATTATCGACTGTCGAATCGTTCCAGGGAAGAGCCGTTATCCAATCCAGATAAGTCGAAGAAACCGTATATTCCGCTGAGGACGGATGCATTCGGGACAAACGTTCCAGTTCTCTTAAAGCTTCTTTTTTTGCCTCTTCAGGCAATTTTTTTTCTTCGATTTTTTTACGGTATTCGTCCGTCTCTACCGTATTTTCATCTGTTTCGCCCAATTCCTGCTTGATAGCCTTCATTTGTTGGCGCAGATAATAATCCCTCTGGCTTTTGTCGATGTCATCCCTGACCTTGGTCTGTATTTTATTACCCAATTCCAGAACTTCCATCTGGTGACTAACCAGGCCGGTAACTGCTTTGAGACGCTCCTTCACATCGGTGGTATCCAGCACTTTCTGTTTTTCCTCTATCGGCGCGTTGATAATGGAAGCAATCAAGTCGGCCAAAATACCAGCTTCAGTGATGGACTTGGCCATCGGACCGAACTCCGGAGGCAGAAAGGGCGAGAGCTTCAATATCTGGTCAAACAATGACAACAGGTTGGACATCAAAGCTTCGGTTTCCAAATCCTTGATTTCCTTTTCTTCAATTAATTTAATGCGCGCCTGCTGATAAGACTTGCCTTCAATAAGTTCTTCTATTGAAAAACGGCTAATGCCCTGTAAAAGCATTTGCGTATGGTTTTCCGCAGTCTTGACCATCTTCATAATCATGGCGCAGGTTCCCACTTTATGCAGATCTTCCAGTGTATATTGATTCAGATTGGCCGATTCTTTTTTATACATAATCAGACCTATAATGCGGTCTTTGGTCATAGCTTCATCCACCAGCACCGACAAGTTGCCTGTGACCTCCAGTGGAATCATGGTTTTGGGAAACGCCATTACATTATGTAAAGGAAGAATAGGAATCTCTTCGGGAATATTAAAGCTATTTTTATTTTCTGTGACGTTTTGCTCCGTCATGCTAACCTCCAAACGTTGTCTTTGAAGAAAAAATCAGCGGTTATTCGCTATTTCGCTGAAATGACTGAAACACAATGTGTTTTGCCGGGCAAAAGCTTGTTTATCCGCACGACCAAAATACCATCGGCGTAAGAAGCTACTGCGGACTGCACATCTACCGGCGCGGGCAGCGCTACATTTCTTTCAAAATAGCCATGCGGAATTTCCGCCTGACAATAACGTGCGTTATTCAAAAGCCGAATCGCCTTGCGAATGCCGGCGATTTTAATTCTTTTCCGATCCACTTCGATATTCAGCTCTTCCTTGTTGATTCCCGCCATATCCGCAAGAACAATAACCTCCTCCATTGATTCGTACACGTCAATATTGGGATGCCATGCACATTTGTAATTTTTGAAGGCCGGACGCACTAGATGAAATACCTCATCAACCGCTTTTTGAAACTCATCTTCAAAACTACCGCCGAAATTAATTTTTATGTAAGTCATTTCCCTCGCCTTTTGGATCATTTTTAAATATTTATCAAAGTATAGTCATTCGATAACGATTTGTAAAGACTGCTTTTAAAAATCATACGGCTTGACCATGAAATAATGCCCGTGCTCTGTCTATCTGCATGACCAAATGCCCCGCATGTTCATATTGATTTTAATTATACCTTGTAGAAGTGAGGTATTGTACCGCCTTTTCCAGTCCGTCAAGGGTCAGTTCGAACATGGGAAAAATTTTACGGATCATATCCGTTGTTCTGGAGAACTCCCATTCCCGAGGCGTCATAGGATTTAACCATACACAATGGCGGAACGTATTGGCCAGAAACCGCAGACGCTCTATACTGGAACCAGTTGGTTTGGCATCTACGTAAATAGCGCCATTGGGATGTTCCAGCTCGTAAGGAGCCATGTTGGCATCTCCCACAATGATCAGACGGGTTTCCGGGTCACGGCGAACGAAATCGTCAACCTGTTCCGGTTTGGATTGACGCTGCGGGTCGGCCCAGACACGGCTGTAGATGGTGTTGTGGAAAAAGTAAATTTTCAGATCTTTGAACTGGGAACCGGCATAGTGAAAAAGAGTCTGGACTACATCGATATAAGGATCCATCGACCAGCCTCCGTTATCAATCATCAGAATAACCTTCAGGCGGTCCGCCAGACGGCGATCGAAGATGATCTCGATTTCCCCGGCATTGCGCATGGTTTCATAAACGGTTTTATCGATATTAACAACATCACGGGGACCGGCCGGCGACATCCGCCGTAGTCTTTTCATAGCCTCGCCCATCTGGAACTGGGTCAAGGGACCTTCCTGGGAGTAATCACGATAACGCCGCTCGAGTGCGACCTTGATGGCCGAATGGTTTCTAGATTCTCCGCCGACGCGCATGCCCCCGGGATGAATTCCCGAGTGCCCCGTAGGCGACGTTCCCCCTGTTCCGATCCATTTGCTGCCGCCGTGGTGAGCTTCGGTCTGTTCCTTGAGACGATCCAGAAAATACTGGATCAGTTCTTCCGGCGTCATATTCTTCAGGGTCTCTTTATCAATACCCAGAGCGTCAGCAATTTCCTCCGGATTTTTCAGCCACTCATCTAGTAAAGATTTAGCAACTTCCGTTAATTCCACTGCCGTTGGCTCTTCAAAAGAAACTCCCTGAAAATGGTTGGCGAATATACGATCGTAAGTATCAAAATATTTTTCACTTTTTATAAGAATGGTCCGGGCAGCCGTATAAAAATCATCAAGTGAATGAACCAGACCCAAATTCATCGCCTTCTGCAAACGCAGAAAAGACGTAGGCGTAACGGGAATACCCCGCTCCTTCAAGGTGTAAAAAAAATCGACAAACACAATCTAAACCTCAAGGACGAGTTCTCGCAACCTGCTGGGTTGCCTGATAAAGATCGGCGCTTTTCTTGAACAGGATTCCCATAAAGGGCACCCTTCCCTGCTTGAGCGTTTTGGGCTTAAAATCCGGATCGCTTTTCAGGGCGCGAATCCAGTTGATTAATTCCCGCGTGGCCGGTTTCTTTTCAATTCCCCGCAATTCCCGGAGACGGTAAAACGTGTTGATACAGATATCAACCATCTCTTCGTCTAAGTTTGGGAAATGAACATCCACGATCAGGCGCATCATGTCGGGATGAGGAAAAGCGATGTGATGAAAATT
>DCVU01000162.1 GCA_002327415.1 Smithella sp. UBA2180 | reverse complement strand
GGGTCCAATGTCTATTTTGGGGTTTGACTTTAATTAAGAATTTAATTTATCTTGATGTTGGACAGATTTCCAATGTTTTACCCGCCGGGCTTTAATGAGACCCAAGTTTCAGAAACGCAGTGAACTGAAACTTGATGGTCGAATTATCCCCGAAGCGAAGCGAAGTGGGGTTAGTCCTTATTACCACAAAATACCCGGTGATGAAAGTTGAATTACGTTGATTTTATGACATATTTTCTCTTTTAATTTTTTTAACTTGATATAGGATTGTACAAAATATCGGAAAATATCCGGCGGGTATATTAATAGTTGCCTGCTTGCTGATTCGCGCGGCGCAACCTGTCGCTGAAGCGGTTGTCACGTGTTGCACGTGACGCTTCGCGTCCCAGCAACCCGCGCCACCGCTTAGCTCCGCTGTGCCCAACAACAAACTTGATATCCGAAGTAGAACGCGGCGGCGAGGAGGAGGCTCCGCAGGCGTATATGGCAATACGTTGAGGAAGCCGCCGACGCTGCCAACAAAGTTATACGAAGGAGAGCAAGTTTGTTAAAAGTTTTTCGCGGCTTGCTCGATTCCTTTTCTTATCGAATCCAGTTTTTCCTGGCTCATCTTCACCGATATGCCCATAACCAATGTGCGGCCCAGAATATTTTCGGCATGGGGAATATTTTCTCGTGTATATTCAATCTTGCCTTTGTACGCCGGATTGCTAAATGGATATTTTTTCGAGTTGGCCGTGGATTTCGCCAGAAAATGTTCCCAGTTCGGAACATAGTGCCACAGATTTCTCTTATAGCAGACTGTATCCACACCTTCCGCGCTAAGCAAATTCTGGAACTTCTGTGCCTGATTTTCATCCGGCAGATTAAACGCTAAAAACGTGGCGGAATCTCCTTCCGGATCAGGTTTCGCGCGGAACCCCACACCGGGAATCTGTGCCAGTACATCCATGATAAACTTTTTGTTTTTCTTCTGCTCACCGATAAGATAATCCAGCTTGCGCAATTGCGCCAAGCCCAAGGCACCTTGTAGTTCATTCATCCGGTAGTTGAAACCAAGAATGGTTCTGCCTTCCAGAGCGCGGCTCACTTTGGGGTTATGATCGTGTCCGTGATCGTGATACCATTCCGACCGGTGGTAAAGATCAAGATTATTGGTAATGACCATGCCGCCTTCACCGGTGGTGACCGTTTTCACATAATCAAAACTGAATGTTCCCATATCGCCGAAACTGCCCAGTTTTTTTCCTTTAATGCTGGCGCCGCAGCCTTGAGCATTATCTTCCAAAACCAGCAGTTTATTTTTATGGGCGATTTCCACTATTTTATCGATATTAGCGCCCGATCCGCACATGTGCACGGGAATTACCGCCTTGGTGTACGGTGTTTTCTTCTTTTCGATCTCCTGTGGATCAAGATTGAGTGTGTCGTCGATATCCACCATCACAGGAATGGCGCCTACTTCCATCACCGCTTCATAAGTGGCCAGAAATGTAAAGGCCGGAACAAGCACTTCGTCACCCGGCCCCACATCCATGGCCGTGAGCGCAATCTGCAGCGCGGTCGAACCGGATGTAACACCCAGTGCGTAATCGGCGCCGCAATATTTGGCAAACGCCTCTTCAAACTCCCGAACCTTATAAATTCCTTTTCTTTCCTTATCAAAACCGTAACGCATCAGGATGCCTGTCTCCAGAACATCCATTACTTCCTTGATTTCTTCTTTACCGATTAGTTCTGCTCCTGCCATTTGTTTAACCTTCCTTTCTTATAAAACTCTTAAAAAGCTTGTGCGTAAATCGCGATCATATCTTCTTTGGTAATTTTGCGGGGATTATTTTCCAGGGGCCTGGCCACAGTCACCGCCACGTCTGCCAGTGCCGAAAAATCTTTTTCTTTGATGCCGAATTGAGCAAGTGTCTCGTGAATGCCGCAATCTTCAATTAATGCTTCGACGGCCTCCAAAGCCAAGTAGGCAGCCTCGCGGACGGGAAGACCATCAACATTTTCGCCCATCGCCTCGGCGACATCCGTAAATTTTTCCAGAGCCGCTGGTATATTAAAGGCCATTACCGCAGGCAGCATCATGGTATTGGCTAATCCATGGCCAACACCGTATTTCCCGCCCAATGGATAAGAAAGTGAATGAACCGCGGTAACGCCGGCATTGGCCAGACCAATTCCGGCATACAAGCTGCCCAAGAGCATTCTTTCTCGCGCGACGATATTCTTGCCGTCATGCACGCAGGCGCGTAAATTTTCAGCAATCAGAGCTATGGCCTCCAGAGAAAACATCTCGCTTACCGGTGAAGAATTCACGGATGTGTAGGATTCGATGGCATGACACAAAGCATCAAGACCGGTCTGCGCCGTCGGCGCGGGCGGCAGGCTCAGAGTCAACTCCGGATCAAGCAGAGCCAGCTCCGGATAAAGATGCGGGCTGTTCATCCCTTCCTTCTTTTTTAAATTCTTCCGCACAAAAACCGCGGTAAAAGTCACTTCACTGCCGGTCCCGGCGGTAGTCGGTATCATGATTTTAGGGAGCCCCGGTTTGGACACTTTATTGAGGCCGAGATAATCAACAGCACCACCTTTATTTGTTGCCAGGACAGCAATGGCCTTGGCCACATCCATCGCGCTGCCGCCGCCGATACCAATGACGATATCGCATTTGTTTTTCAAGGCAATTTTTGCGCCTTCATCAGCCAGCTCAATGGGCGGTTCCGGTTCAACCTTATCGTAGACAGTAAATTTAATGCCTCCGGGAATAAGAACGTTGGCAATTTTCTCCACCAAATCTGTTTTGGCCAGATTTTTATCAATAACCAGCAGAGGATTTTGGGCATGGAATTCTTTGATATGGCCGGCCAACGTCAATATTGAGCCGTTACCAAAAATAATTTTTTTCGCGCCTGTAAAAGAAAAAGTTTTTCTCATAATTTAAAACCTCCAGAGGTATCTTTTATAATTATAAAATAAGGAAATCCTTGCGGTATGTGCAATCCCTATGGGAACTGCCCGGTAAAGTCAAGTTTTTTTGTGGTGAGCATACCACTCAAGCCGGCGGCAAATACCGCGAATAATCCCTACCTCGCGCGATAAAAGCGAGGAGCGGTTAAAGAAACGACGCAGATGCATCATCCAGTAATCAGGATTTTCGGGATTTAAAAATTCGATATCGGCAAGCAATGTTTTTATTTGCCCGTACATTCCTTCCAGTTCCTGTGAGCGCGCCAGTTTAGGTGCCACTGCTTCCGTTTTCAATGCTCCGGAAGAGGCAATAAATATCTCATAGCAAAGTATCATCACGGCGTGAGAGAGATTAAGCGATGTGAATTCCCGTGATGTCGGAATGGTAACAATCGCATGACACATGCGCAATTCCTCATTGGCAAGCCCCGTATCTTCCGGACCGAAAAGCAGGGCAACTTTATTTTTCTGGGAGATATCGGCAATATTTTGGGCAACCGTGCGTGGCGCGATAAACGGCCCACGGGCCTTACCAAGGCGAGCGGTTGTTCCTACAATATAATTGAATACACCGAGCGCTTCATCGATGCGTTCAAAATATTGAATTTGATCTAAAACATCGGACGCCAGATGAGTGGATCGCTGCTGCATTTCCTCGCGGTCAAAATCAGTTTTTCCCACTACGATGATATTGCTGATGCCCATGTTTTTTGCGGCACGGGCAACCGAACCGATATTCCCCGCATATTTCGGTTTATATAAAACGATGCTGATGTTTTTAGTTTTAGCCTTCAAAATAATTCCCTTTCCTGTTTGCTTATGCCTCTTATTTTTCATTGTGGTGAACCAATGCCCCGCGCAAAGCGTGCAGGGGCATAACCCGTGCGTGTGGCAGTCTCCTGTTTCGCAAGCTCAATACCACTTTTATAAATCAGTGATTAACTAATTGCACGGAAAATTTGTGTTTTTAGGTACAAGGAAAGATATGCCCGCCTTCGGCATTCGACAAAATGTTCAGGAGAGTAATTTTCTGAGAAAAGATTGTAAGGTGTATCTTGCCAGAACCCCCATGTAGTGGGGTGCGTGTGAAAGCCAGGCACCGACAATAAAGACAACATAGGAAAGAGCGTAAGTCGCCGGACAACCGATGACAGCGATCAGCGGTCTCTTAAACCAGACAGCCAGAACGCTCAGGGCGGCCACCGCCGGCCAACCCATGATAAAGCTCAAAACCATCAAGGCCAATCCGGTAATCAACCGCGGCGTCGGACGTTCCTTGAATTCACTGAGATCCGCCGGATGTTCAAAAATCTTTTTGATATATTTATTTTCAGCAAGGTATGGGGCTATTTTCTTTCGCACAAAAAATCCTTTAAGATAGATTCATTTTGATTTTTCATTTTCTTGACACGGCCTCGATACTAATATTATAAAATAATCCTGTAAAGTAAAATGCTATTGATCGAGGATACCGTGCAAAAAGAAGCCACCGGCTGGGATTTTTTTGATCGTATCTACTGCATCTCCTTAGAAGAGCGCGCAGACCGGCGGCAGGCGGCCGCGACTTCGTTTGCCAAAGTAGGACTGACAGGAAAAGTCGAATTCGTTCTTGTTAAACCCCATCCCTTGAATATCGAACAAGGTATGTACGAATCTCACATGACCTGTCTGCGCAAAGGATTGGAAGCCGGTGCAAAGAACATCGTGGTTTTTGAAGACGACGTTATTTTTGACCGCTTTGACGCGCAACATTTCAATCAATGCGTCAATTTTCTTAAAGAAAATCCCCACTGGAAAGTGCTGCTTTTGGGAGCTTTAATCCGTTCCAGCCGGAAAACAACAAATCCATTCATTCAAAAAGCCCGTTATCAAAGCCTGGCGCATGCATACGCTTTAAACAGTTCTTATGCGGCAACGCTGGCTTATCAGCCCTGGCAGGGAATTGTTATTGATACGATTTTTCGTCCTTTGGATGACGACCTTTATGCCGTTTATCCCATGTTTGCTTTTCAAAATGATTTTACCTCGGACAATGATAAAAAATACAAAGGCCTCGAGAGTTTCCGGCGATTGTGCGGCGGACTCGAGCAAATTCAAAAGGCAAACGAATTCTATCAGCGTCATAAATTTGGTGTCATTGCTATACATATCTTGATTATCGTATCTCTTCTAATCTTGTTCCTTCCTGGATAAATCTACCGTACCGATTATTTTTAACAACCATGAAACCTCTAAAAATAATTGCTGAACTATCAATAAATATGTGATAGAAACACAGAAAGATTGCTATTCAAAAGAATAATTGCAATTCGATATTTAACAAAGTTGCTAAGGAGATTATGGCACATAAATATATTTGGGGATTGATATTCTTTTTAAGTAGCGCGATACTGTTGTTTCCGGGAGTTGTAGGATTTTCAGATGCGTCGAAAATCCCCTCTGGCCATTCAAAATATTCGCAAGTTAAGGCTGTTCAGCCTTCCCAAAATCTCGTTTTGCGCTCCGCTTCCGCTCTGGTGGAGGATCAGATTACAGGGGAATGTTTTGTTCAGAAACAGGCAGACGCAATAGTGCCCATTGCCTCCATCACTAAACTTATGACCGCTATGGTAGTGCTGGATGCCAAAATTGATCTTCAGGAATTCATTATCATCGAACCTGAAGATGTAGACACCATTCGCCACAGCCACTCTCGCCTGCCTGTCAATACAAGCATCACACGCGAAGATGCCCTGCTGCTGGCTTTAATGGCTTCTGAAAACCGCGCTGCCCATGCTTTGGGGCGGACGTATCCGGGCGGTCTTTACGCTTTCACCTTGGCAATGAATGCCAAAGCCAAGGCGCTGGGTCTTGCCGATACTCACTTCATAGATCCCGCCGGTATTCACTGCGGCAATGTTTCGTCCGCTAAGGATCTTGCGCGGATGGTTAATGCCGCGTATCAATATAACCTCATCCGGGAATACACGACCTGTAAAGAAACCTCAATTCGTGCAGGCCGGCGCGTATTGCAATTCCATAATACCAATCGTCTGGTCGGGAATCCCCGATGGCAAATCGGCCTCTCCAAGACGGGCTTCATAGACGAAGCAGGCCGATGCCTTGTTATGCAATCTCAGGTGGCCAAACGTCCGGTGCTGATTGTGCTTCTTGACGCTCAGGGAAAATTGACCCGTTACGGTGATGCCAACCGCATCAAGCAGTGGATGGAAGGTTCAAAGTCTCTGAGACAAAAAAATAGAGGTTGAGTACAAAAATTTATTCTATCCGGACGGACTTCATGAATCTTGAAAATGATCTATATAGCATTGATAAAAAACTCCTTGTAAAAGCCGGAACTATCATCAATAGCCGGACACTAAAGAATATTGCCGGTTTATCCGGGAAAATCAGCTATGTCCCGATAAAAAACACCCCGCTCTTAACGGACTTGATTCATACCTTCCAAGATAAGCGTTATGCAGATATATTATATCCGCATGAAATTAACCTGAAGATAATCAGTTATATACGCCGCATAAAAATTCCTGAAAAGATATTGTCCGAACTCGCGTATATGAAAAAGGTGTCGCCTTATACGTATAACCATATTCTGACTATCGCTGTTTTGGCTGGCAAAATAGCTTTGGACCACTCACACAAAGATAAATATTTGCCGGATATGGCCCTGCGCCTGAGCCTGTTTCACGATCTGGGGAAATCGCGTATACCTTTGCGTATTCTGAATAAGCGTTCACCTCTTACAAAAGATGAACGTCGTATATTAAACACACATCCATTGATAGGATATATACTGTTGCATTATTATTTCGGCAAGAACTGTAAATCCATGGCATTTTCTTCGTTCCAGCATCATGAAAGGCTTGACGGATCTGGTTATCCGAAGGGAATAAAGAGGATCAATAAATATTCTCATCTGATAGGCATAGTCGATACTCTGGACGCACTGCTATCAGAACGACCATATAGAAAAAGCCCTTTTTCGCTCAGGGCCGCCATAGACTTCTTGCTTGATGAGTCGGAAAAAGGCAGATTTCATAAGGGTTTGATCCATGCCCTTATCCGATATGCCCGTAAAGAACGTCCCGGTTCCAAACTTATCATCGCACAAAGAGGACGCGACAAAGAACCGGCCGGAAATTCCTATGGCAAAACCGCACCGTCAACCACCCGCAGGATTTCGGGAAAATCAATACCCCTTCTTGACAAATAAGCTTATTTGCATATATTATAATTACATAAAATATGAAAAAAAGCTGATCTTCCAAGAGATTATTCGTGTTCTTTTGAGCTTCGAGTTGATGATGTATTAATCTCCTTCTGAAAATCTTACTGCCTGATTCAACATGTGCCTTCTGACCGCTGACTGCCACCTGTAATGTGTTAACTTACAAGCAAATAGGTCTTACACAAAAGAGAAAGGAGAAGTGATCATGGGAAAACTTAATTTGACTGCGCAAGAAGAAGACGAAATGTTATTGATCCTTGAAAGATACTTACCTGATCTTGAAAGTGAAATCGCGAACACGGATAGCAAGGAGTTTCGCAAACAACTGAAAAATCGCGAGGTCTTTATGAAAGATCTCATTGCGCGCCTGAAACGCTGACCGTCTCTTTCTGAAGATATGAGATTCCCCGACGCAAGCGGCGGGGAATTAGGCCCGCAGAGATTAAACTTGACAGAATTATACTGTCAACCTAAGGGTAAACTTTTTCACGAACAGTTATCTTGTGCGACGATTACACAAATAGCCGCATCGTGAGTTTCTGCTCAAATTCCTAGATCCATTGATATGCTGTCGAAATTTTGCCTGAGTCATTTTAAGCCTCTTTTAATTTTTATGGAAAATTTTCTTGACATTGGTTTGATGTCAAACTATAATTGATCTATGAATAAAGAACTGATTATCCTTCAGATTGGCAGAATACGGGATAAGGCAAATAGGTTTCTGACCGGTGAGCTTGCCAGGCGCAACCTGAAAGGCATTGCGCCGTCACATGGAGATATCCTCTGGGCATTGTTCACCTATGGTGATCTTCCAATGAAAAAGCTCTCAGAAATTATCAACAGGGATAAATCCACAGTCACTACACTGGTGAACAAACTTATCAAATCCGGGTATGCAAAGAGAAGGACCCATGACTCCGACAATCGCAGCAGTATTATCTCTCTGACGGAAAAGGGAGATGTCCTGCGGAAGAATATCTGGAAAATATCCATGGTTTTGCGGAAGAAGGCGCACCAAGGATTAACGAACGAGGAGATGGAGACGCTCATGCGCTTGCTTATCAAGGTTCATGATAACTTCTAAAAAAATTTAAAAAAATGGTTTGACGTCAAACTAAGCATACAACATGAAAAGGAGGCTGTATGAAAATTAATGAAGCGATACAAAAGGCTATTCAGGGGCATTTAGGCTACACAGATGAAGAGATGACGTTATTCATGGGGAATCCCCCGTAATCTGGATATCATATCCAAGTCTGCGGTCTTGATGAGCAAAACCATTGTCATTGAAGTGATAGAGGCAAGTGGGTGTAAATCCCGGCATAAAGCAGGAGACAAATTTATCTTCGATGGCGCTGGGAATCTCATTACCAAGCTCAACCCTGGTAAAATTTGCTGTTTCGCTTTAGGCATGATGCCGGGTCTTATTTTTGCCGCACATGAGCTCCTCTATGCAGTAGTCGATCCGAACGAGATGCGCTTCAAGAGGACGGGGTGCTTAGATACAGGCGTTAAGTGCGGCGGCTGGGGTCATATCGTTATGGAAATCAGAGTGGAGGATCGCAAAAAGATATGACCATCGCATTTGAAAGAGGTTATGCGCTTTGATACATGTGAACTGATATCGGAGATATTGAAACTTTAAAACCCGGCAAAGCAATAGTGACAAGTAAAAATTTATACACCCGTTACCTTTATATTGTTGAAATGGATCATGATTTACATTTTTTTGCAGAAGGAAATATCTGATGAAAAAGACTTCTGCAGGCTATTGAAGATATTTTTCTTCAAAGATGTTTCCTATGTTTAAAATTCTATTCGGATCAAAAACCAACTTTAATTTCGCCATTTGACTGATAACCTTTTCGCCATACATCATCAGCAAATATTCCCGTTTCATTTTGCCTATGCCGTGTTCCGCGGAAACTGTCCCTTTTAAACGAACGGCTTCGGAACAAATTTCAGCGTATATTTTTTTCGCTTTGATAAAATCATCCTGATCTTTGGGCAGCATGTTCAGATGTGTATGACAGTTACCGAAATGTCCGTAAACCACATACTCCATGTTATTGTGTTCCACCATTGCAATCATCCATTTGTAAAATGATTGGAACGATTCAACGGGAACCGCAACATCGGTCCCCACTTTTCTTAATCCGCGACGAGCGACAGCCTCATTTACCCGCGGGGAAATCGCATGGCGGAAATCCTTTAACTGTTCCTGCTTTTTTTTATCAACCGCTAACCAGGAAGTTTCCGTATCAGCATGATGTTTCTTTATTAAATTCAGCCAGGCTGCTGTTAATTCATCATCAGTGGTTGTCACTTCCTGCTCAAACCAGACAGAACATGTATCCTCCGGAATGGCCGAATAATCCGGGCGAAGAAAGTTCAGTGTCAGCTTATTAAAGAATTCCAATCCCCGGGCTGAAATTTTATTTTTTTGACCGGAAGATGCGGACTTTGTTGCGGCGCGGGCTTCATCAATAAAATTAAAGGCGTCTTCTTCGTTTGCGAAAAACACAACGCAGGAAAGAATTTTTTCTGTAAGTGGAAGCAGCTTAAGTTTTAATTCGGTAATGATTCCCAGAGTTCCTTCACTGCCGATAAACAAATCGATCAAGTCCATACCTTTTTTACAATAGTAGCCGGAAACATTTTTCGTATCCGGCATCTCCAATTGAGGAATCGAAAATTCGTATTTTGTTCCCTGATCTGTCGAAAAAGAAAAAGTATAAGCAGCCGCAAAGATTTTACCCCGCTCCAGGGAGAGTGTTTCACCTGACGGCAAAACAACTTTCATACCGATTATGAAATCGCGGGTTGGTCCATACTTAAAACTCCGGGCACCCGAAGAATTGGTAGCAACCGTTGCACCGATAAAACAGTTTCGCTCCGTCGGATCGGGCGGATAAAATAATTTTTTTTCTTCAACATAATCCTGAAGATCTTGTAAAATGATTCCGGGTTGAACACGTAAATATTTTCCACCCTCGTTAAATTCAATTATTTTGTTCATCTTTTCCGTGGAGACCACAACTCCACCCTCGGGTACACGTGAACCGGTTAATCCCGTGCCGTTGCCGGAAACTGTTATTCTTATTTTGTCGACGTTGCATTTTTTTACTAATTCAATTATCTCTTCCTCATTTTCAGGCAAATAAACAGCTTCCGCCGTGCCCTTATAATTAGAGGCATCGGAAAGATAATTTTGAAATTCATCCGGATTTTTTTTGATAATCATATGGCCACTCCTTTTTTTTATTGTCAACAGCGCAGAAATTATTCCCTGCGCGCAGGGCGGGATCCTGACGATAGTATTCTTTAAGAACACGATAAAGATCAGGGGCGTTTTTGATCATCAACAATGGTTGGTCGAAAAACTGCTCCGTAGCCACAGCGAAAAACTCCGCTTCATTTGTAGCGCCGTAAGCATTCAGAAAAGATTTCCGGCCATGTTCGGTGTCATGCCTGAGGCGCAGATATTCACGAGAACATGTCTGCACCCAGTCACGATATTCAGCCCTATCCCGTAGCGGGGGCGTGCCGTCAGCGGCACCGTCAAGCATATCAAGCTTATGGGCAAATTCATGATAAACAACATTGTGACCCGATTCGGGATGGCGGCCGCCATGCAGAGCCGCATCCCAAATGATAATGACAGGACCCTGCTGAAAAGCCTGCCCGATAATGGGATGGGATTTTTCCACGGGCGCAAGAGCCGTTTCAAAAAAACCGAGCTTACGCGGAGGAGGAATCACGGTGGAGGGATAGACTATAATCGTTTCGACATTCTGATAGTAATTATGAGGCAGGCCAAGAAGAAGAAGGCACGCCTGAGCGGAAATGGTGAAACGGATTTCATCGGTAAGCTCCAGCCCTCCGCATCCTTCCCAATCCTTTTCAGCAACAAACACTTGGATAAGCTCACGCAGATGAGTACGTTCTGCATCATCCAGCATGCAGTAATGGGCAACATTACGTTGTATGATATCTTCCCAGGCGGGAGAAAACGGCTCTTGTATGAGTTTTTTCCGGCGGCGATCGGCAAACCATCTAAACATTTGCTTTCCTTCTACCGTTTACTTTCGTTAAGGAAAATTGCACAAAACATTTCTCTTGTAATTTTTTTCATCCATCGCATAAACTTTTTTGCAATGGAATGGAAACGATAAAAAAGGGCAAGACCACGACGATCCTGCCCTTAAATGTAATAATCCGAAACAGTGATATTGAGTTTAGTACTTACCACCAATATAATCACTGAGATGATCTATCAAAGAATCTTTTGCAGAGATAGTTGCTTTTACAACATCACCAATGGAAATGATACCAACAAATTTAGCTTTGTCGAAAACGGGCAAATGCCTTATGTGTTTTCCGGTCATCAGCACCATGCAATCCTCTACCAGAGTCTCAGGCTTTACCCTGTACATTTTTGCAACAGGAGTCATAATGTCTTTTACAGGAGTTTTTACTGAAGTTTTACCCTTCAGAATGATTTTTCTCGCATAATCGCGTTCCGTGACGATACCAACAACCTTATCCTTTTTATCAACGACCATTAATGCTCCTATTTCTTTTTCCGCCATGAGCTTCAGGGCGTCAAATACCGAAGCCTCCGGTCGAATCGTCCATATCTGTTTCGTCCGATTTTTTAAAAGATCGCTCGTTCTCTGCATAACCCAATTCCTCCCCATGAATTCAAAAAAATTTTGACTAATATAGTATGAGTATACTGACTAATGGTCTAGCTTGTCAAGAAAATTTAACTCTAAGACAACGGAAATTTTGATTGATTTCTGCAGATGCATGCAAAAAAATTTGTTAATGTTACATTTTTTTCGCAAAAATATATTCCCATTGTGTTTCTTATCTATGTTGCTTTCGGATGCAATTAATTATCATTTGCAGCGGCAGATATTTTTTGTTATCCCTCTTCCATGGATCAAGAAATAATTTTTCTTAATAACAATGCGCGGCATTTGGGCATTGCGCTCAACGAGCGGCAACTAGCCCTATTTGATATCTATAAAAACGAACTTTTACAATGGAATGCCAAAACCAATTTAATTTCCGGAATCTCTTCCGGGAAAATTATTACACGCCACTTTCTGGATTCGCTCACGGCCTGGCAATACATTCACATACCAAATGCCCGAATGATTGATATCGGTTGTGGCGCCGGTTTCCCCGGCATTCCATTAAAAATAGCGTTGCCCTCTTTAGAGCTTTATCTCCTTGAGGCTAATCGCAAGAAAGTTTCTTTTTTAAAACACATCATTCGTCTTTTGAATATTTCCCCTGTGCATGTTCTTCATGATCGCGTCGAAAACATTCTCAAGACAGATTTATGGAAAGAAAAATTTGATATTTTGATTTCCCGAGCCACGTTTAAATTATCTGAACTTCTGCCGCAAGGAGAATTTTTTCTCGCCCCCGGAGGCAAGCTGATTGCCTTGAAAGGGCCTAATGTCTATCCGGAACTTGC
>DCVU01000155.1 GCA_002327415.1 Smithella sp. UBA2180 | reverse complement strand
GCGGCCTGATTATGGATCGCAACGGAGTTGTACTTGTGGATAACAGGCCTTCATTTGACGTGATTTACATACCCAACAAAAACAAGGGTAACGAATTATCAGTTGAGAAACTTAAGAACCTCTATAAAGATAAATCGCTGGAGTTTTTATACGATCAGTCTATTTCTAAAACCGCGAAACCATATTCGCCGATAAAATTAGAAAAAAATGTAAGTATGGAAAAAGTTGCGCTGATCGAAACCAATTCGTTGGATTTGCCGGGCATATATGTTGATGTATCGCCGATTCGTTTGTATCTGGACGGAGAAATGCTGGCTCCGGTCATCGGCTACACTGGGGAAATCAGCAAGGAGGATCTGGAAAAAAGCGATGGCCGATACGCGTACGGCGATGTTTTGGGAAAACATGGCGTGGAAAAATTTCTCGACTCTTACATTCGCGGGCGTAACGGAGCGGAACTGGTAGAGGTAAATGTTTATGGAAAGGAAATAAAAAACCTGGGACGGATTGATCCCGTATCCGGTTACAATATCGTATTGAACATAGATGCTAATTTGCAGAAAGCGGCAGGAGAGGCTCTCGTAGGCAGAGCCGGAGCGGCTGTTGTTCTGGATGTGCGCGATGGTTCGGTTCTGGCCATGTTCAGTGCGCCTTCTTTTGACCCTAATTTATTCAACAGCGGAATTTCTTATGAAGAATGGGAAAAACTGCAAAACAATCCATTGGCTCCTTTATCCAATAAGGCGATTTCCGGGCAATATCCTCCCGGCTCAACCTACAAGCTTATTGTTGCCGCCGCTGCTTTGGAAGAAGGTATTATTACTCCCGATACTAAAGTGCTTTGCAATGGCTCTTTTACTCTGGGCAACCGAACTTATCGTTGTTGGAACAAGCATGGCCACGGTTATGTTAATCTTCACAAAGCGATTGTTGAATCGTGTGATGTATATTTCTATACGGTGGGTAAAATGCTGGGGGTGGACAAAATAGCCCAGTACGCAAAACGTTTCGGCCTGGGGGGAATAGCCGGCATTGATTTGCCTAATGAAAAAGGCGGTCTGGTGCCCACAAAGGAATGGAAATTAAAGCGGAAGAAAAGTCTCTGGCAGATGGGAGAGACTATATCCATATCAATCGGGCAGGGGTTTAATTTGATTACTCCGCTGCAACTGGCCAGAGCTTACAGTGCTTTTGCCAATGGGGGCACTTTGTGGCGGCCGCGTTTAGTCAAATACATCGAATCAACGGACGGGAAAATATATAAGGAATTTTTACCGGAGAAAGAGGGTGAATTAAAATTAAGTCCGAAAACAGTTGAGATTCTAAACAGTGCTTTGTGGGGCGTGGTTAATGAACCCGGCGGCACCGGTAAAAACGCGAAATTATCAGGTATTGACGTCTGCGGTAAGACGGGAACTTCACAGGTCATGGGATTACCCGAAAATGAAAAGGCTCGCAGGGCGAAAAGACTTGCCGCTTTTCAGAAAGATCATGCCTTGTTTGTTTGTTACGCTCCGCTGAAAAATCCGGAAATAGCAGTTGCTGTGATTCTGGAGAATGCGGGCGGCGGCGGAGCGGTTGCCGCTCCGGTAGCCCGGAAAATATTGAGTGCATATTTTGAAGGGAAGAAAAAAGATAAAAAAACAGTGAACAGTAATGAGACTCACTGATAGTGAGCCAAGCTGAAAACGAACAAAGTGAAGTTTGAAGCGTAAGGCGAACTATACCAGGCGCGTAGCACCGTGGTATAACGAGCGCAGTGAAGTTTGAAGTGTAAGTCGAATTATCCCAGGAGCGCAGCGACGCGGGGTGAATAGTGAATGGAAAAAACCTCCGCTGTCATTCCCGACCTGATCGGGAATCCAGGAAAAATTAAGTTTTAAGCGAAGCGCGTAGGATATGAATAAATTGTTTGAGGCATAAAGATGATTTTTTTAAAATTTGATCGTCGTATTTTTCAGCATTTTGACTGGACGCTTTTAGGTCTAGTACTTTCTGTCTGTGCGATTGGCACCTTAAACATATATTCCACAGGCTTTAGCTCCAGCGAGGGACAATCTTTTTTTTATCTGAAACAAATTCAGTGGATTGCCTTGGGATTAATTTTTATGATGTTAATTTTTTTCATTGATTACCGGGTAATTATTCAGGGTGCTTACGTGATTTACGGTATCTCTATAATGTTTTTGATCTTTGTATTTCTTTTTGGTTATGCGGCACATGGTTCGCAACGGTGGCTGGGTATCGGCGGCTTTGCTCTTCAGCCTTCGGAACTGATGAAGCTGGTGATAATAATTACTCTGGCGCGTTATTTTGATGATCACAAATCCAATGAGCCTTACAAATTGGAAGAACTCTTTGTTCCTCTATTGATCGTTGTAGCGCCTTTTTTGTTGATTTTGAAACAGCCGGATTTAGGTACGGCTCTGATCTTGGTTATAATTTTTGTTTCTATAGTTTTTTTTATGGGAGTGAGTTGGAAATCTCTGATCATTGTTTCCGCCGGTGTTCTGATATCAAGTCCCATAGGCTGGCATTTTTTAAAAGATTATCAAAAAGAAAGATTGATTACATTTTTTAATCCCGAAAACGATCCTTTGGGCACTGGTTATCATATCATCCAATCAATGATTGCTGTCGGTTCGGGAGAAATTTTTGGTAAAGGTTTTTTAAAAGGTTCGCAGACTCAGTTGAAATTTTTACCTGAACAGCAAACTGATTTTATCTTTTCCGTTTTTGCCGAGGAGTGGGGTTTTATCGGAGGTCTGGTTTTGATTATAATGTTTATGTCTATAATCTTTTGGGGGTTAAAAATTGCCTTGCAAGCCAGAGATTTATTAGGCACAATTATAGCGTTTGGAATAACCGCTCTTATTTCATGGGAAGTTTTTATTAATATAGGAATGGTGTTAGGAATATTGCCGGTTGTTGGCATTCCGCTTCCTTTTTTCAGTTATGGGGGATCGGCCATGTTCTCTTTGCTGGCGGCGATAGGATTATTGATGAATGTAAGTGCGCGCAGATTTATTTTGCAGCGTTAGTAATTAATAGACCATAAGGAGACTGATGTGTGGGAAAAAAAGAAAGAGGTTGAAGAGATTAAAGCTTTTCTAGGCCAGGGAGCAGAGTTTATCGGTAAACTTATCTTTAACGGATCCGTTCGCATCGACGGCAATTTCCAGGGAGAAATTTACGGGCAAGGATCATTAGTCGTTGGAGAAGGCGCGCAGGTTAAAGCTGACATTGCGGTTAAAAGTATTTTTATAAGTGGTGATGTGCAGGGCAATATTGAGGTAAAAGAAAAAATTAATATCCACTCCACCGGCAAATTTCTGGGCGATGTTAATGCTCCGGTATTTATCATGGAAGAAGGCGCTATTTTTGACGGGCGGGCGCATATGGCTGAAGCAATTGAGAAAAAAAAGGATGCTCATCAAGCGGATTAATCAGGAATGCAGCCTGCAATAAAGACCATCTTTATAAAAAAGCATTTATTAGCATCGGCATTAATCTTTTTTTAGCTTGTTTTCGTTGTTATAATAATCATTTACATAAAAATTAGACTGCTGGTCAGAAAATACTTGACAAGCAAATAATGTTGTGATTAGTAACCTCACGGTTTTGAGTATCGGGAGTATCAAAAGTAAAATTTCTGGTTCTTCGATTTTAAATATTCAAAACACACGTGAGTATAAAACTTCATGCACTTTTGAAGTTATGCATACTGATAAAAACTGCCAAATGCTTGCATGTGATTTTTATAGAAATTGCAAAAGATAAAGACAGAGGTAAAAGATGGTTACAGTCGTTCCTGATTACACGATGTTGATCCAAATGGTTATTTTCCTGGCTTTAGTTTTTACCCTTAACATTCTGCTGTATAAACCAATCCTGTCCGTAATGGACCGGCGCAAAAAACAACTGGAAGAGTCGGAAAATGAAATCAAGCTTTTTAATGAATCTGTGGAAAAAAGAGTTGCTGAATATGAGGATAAACTGAAACAAGCCAAAGTCAAAGCAACGGAAGCGAAAAAAGAAATAATTCAAGAGGGCGTAAATCAGGCTAAAAACATTGTTGATATTATTCGCAATGAAATACCTGTTATGGCGCGCGAGTTTCAGCAGAAAATGGATAAGGAAGTCGAAAAGGCCAGATTAATTCTGGATAGTCATTCTAAAGAATTATCTTTGCAGATTGCTCAGAAAGTACTGGGGAGGCCGGTGCAATGAAAAAAACACTTTCTTCCTTTCTTACGATAGTCGTTTTGCTGATGGTGGTTGGCGTTGCTTTTGCTTCAGGTGAAGCCGAGGGCGGCCACGAGGGAAATAAGTGGATCGATTTAGGCAAGAAGGCTTTTGACTTTGTTCTTTTAGTGGGTTTGCTTTATTGGCTTTTAGCCGCCAAGATGAAGGAGTTTTTTGCCGGCCGTCGTGTAGAAATTAAAGAAACTCTTGAAAAATCGGTAGAGAAAAAGGCGGAGGCCGAAAAAAAATACCGCGAATATTCGGAGAAACTTGATAAAGCCTCGGTGGAAATTGACGGTATTTTTGAGATGATTAAATCCCAGGGTGTTACTGAAAAACAAAAGATTATTGAAGATGCCGAAAGAACCGCTAAAAAGATGAAAGAGGATGCTCATGCGCGCATTGAGCAGGAACTGAAGAAAACATCAGACGACTTGAAGGCACAGGCAGTTCAAGCGTCCGTGCAAATGGCTGAAGAAATTCTTAAACGAAGCATCACAACACAAGATCACGAAACAATGGTTAAAGAATATATGGAAAAGGTGGTAATCAAACATTGATCAGCAATATTTCCAAACGTTATGCACGTGCTTTTTTTGAGATTGCTACTGAGAAAAAGCAGTTAGAGTGCTATTATAACGAATTGAATCAGTTTGCATCGATTGTTGCCCAAAACGAGGATTTAAGCGATTTTTTGGCTAATCCGGTGTTTGATCAGGGCAGTAAAAAAGGTGTTGTAAAGAGTATAATTGGCAAATTGCAATTATCCACCATGACAATTAGTTTCTTAAATTTGCTGGTAGATAAAAAAAGAATCGATATTCTGAATGATATAGTGATTTGCTATCGTCAATTTATGGATGAAACCCTTAAAAGAGTAAGGGTAAATTTAAAGACAGCATTTCCTCTTTCCGACAATATGCAGAAATACATCAACTCTAGTCTGGAGAAGTTAACCGGCCGGGAAGTTGAACTATTTATAGAAAATGATCCCAACCTTTTGGGGGGTATAATTATTGGGGTTGGCGATACGCTTTATGACGGCAGCATCAAAAATCAATTGAACAATATGAGGAATCTCTTAGGGGAGGCTAGATAGGGCATGGAAACAATTAAAGCGGAAGAAATTAGTCAAATTATTTCTGAGCAAATAAAAAGCTATGAGAAAAAGCTGGATATAAGCGAAACCGGAACAGTCTTGTCCGTTGGTGACGGTATTGCCAGAGTATACGGCGTGCAGAATGCAATGGCAATGGAACTTCTGGAATTCCCCGGCGGTATCTTAGGNNAAGTTACCCACATTAAAGAAGGTGACATTGTTAAAAGAACCGGGAAAATCGCTCAGGTTCCGGTCGGTGACGCTCTGCTGGGGCGCGTTATTGACGCTACAGGAAAACCGTTGGATGGAAAAGGACCAATTGAAACCAAAGAGTTTCGCCGAATTGAAATGGTCGCTCCCGGTGTTATTCAGCGCCAGCCGGTCAACCAGCCGATGTATACTGGTCTCAAATCTATTGACGCTATGACGCCTATCGGACGTGGTCAGCGTGAGCTTATAATTGGCGACCGCCAGATAGGTAAAACAGCAATCGGAGTTGATGCTATAATCCGTCAGAAAGATACCGGTGTGAAATGTATCTATGTTGCTATCGGTCAGAAAAAATCTACAGTGGCTCAGGTTGTGGAAAGATTAAAACAGTATGACGCCATGTCTTATACCTGCGTTGTCGCCGGTTGCGCTTCCGACCCCGCGACTCTGCAATATGTTGCCGCTTATGCCGGTTGCAGTATCGGTGAATATTTCAGAGACAACGGCCAGGACGCCCTGATTATTTATGACGACTTGTCCAAACAGGCTGTGGCTTATCGCCAGATTTCTCTGCTGCTGCGCCGTCCGCCGGGACGTGAAGCTTTCCCCGGCGATATTTTCTACAATCACTCCCGACTGCTCGAGCGCGCGGCGCGCGTGAGCCCCGAACTCGGCGGCGGATCGCTTACGGCTCTTCCGGTTATTGAAACACAGGCCGGTGACGTTTCCGCGTATATTCCTACAAACGTTATCTCCATTACAGACGGTCAGGTTTATCTGGAACCGAGCTTGTTCTTCTCCGGCATTCGTCCGGCGATCAACGTCGGTCTTTCGGTTTCCCGTGTCGGTGGTGCGGCTCAGGTGAAGGCGATGAAGCAGGTTGCCGGAACGCTGAAACTCGATCTGGCTCAGTATCGAGAACTGGCGGCTTTTGCTCAGTTCGGGTCTGATCTGGACAAATCAACGCAGGCGCAGCTTGACCGCGGTGTTCGTCTGGTTGAATTACTTAAACAACCGCAGTTCAATCCGATGTCTCTCGGACAAGAAATTGTCGTGCTTTTTGCCGGAACCAGAGGCTTCATTGATAAATATGAAGTGGAGAAAGTCCGCACTTATGAGGAACAACTTTTAAAATTCGTGGAAAGCAAGCATTCAGATATTCTTAAAGAGATAGAAGATAAAAAGATTATATCTCCTGACTTGGAAAAGAAGATGAAGGAAGTCATGACTTCTTTCGATTCTGTTTTTGTGGCGGAATAATTGTGAAATTGAATTTGATTTCATCGGTAAATAAAATTCACTGAAGTTCAATATTAAAAGTTGAGGAGAAATTCAGGTGGCCTCGCTAAAAGATATAAAAAGAAAAGTAAGCGCTGTTCAAAAGACGAAGCAGATTACCCGTGCCATGAATATGGTTGCTGCTTCAAAATTTAAATCAGCGCAGATGAAAATGGAGAATTTCCGTCCCTATGCGGGGAAATTTATGGATGTGCTCAACAGTCTTGCCTTAAGAGTAGATAACATGACGCATCCTCTTCTTGCCGTGCGCGATCCTAAAAGACTTCGTGTTATTTGTATGACATCCGATCGCGGTCTATGCGGCGGTTTTAATACCAATCTGATCAAGGCGACTGAAAGATTCATGAAGGAAAAAATCAAAGACGGCAAGGAAGTTGCTCTTATTAATGTCGGACGCAAAGGGCGTGATTATTTCCGTAAAAAAGCCAACATTTTGGCGCAAAAGGTGGATCTTTTAAGCAAGTTTGACATGACTTTGGCCGTAAGCATTGCTGATGAAGTTATCACGCCTTTTATCAAGGAAGAATACGATGAACTTTATCTGATTTATAATCAGTTCAGAAATGTTTCTGTTCAGAAACCTACTGTTGTGAGATTATTTCCCCTGCCCTCTATCGGACAGGATGCAGATGTTGATCCGGAAAGGTTTCTTGATTATGCTTATGAACCATCGGAAGAAGCTTTACTGCAGAGGCTTTTGCCGATGTATGTTCACGTTCTGGTTTACCGCGCTCTGCTGGAGACATCGGCAGGCGAAAACGGAGCGAGGATGGCTGCAATGGACAACGCGACCAGCAACTGCCAAGAGTTAATTAGCTCATTGACTTTGAAAATGAACAAAGCCAGGCAGGCGGCGATTACCGCGGAGTTGATGGATATCGTCGGCGGCACGGAAGCTCTGTCCAAAGGTTAATTTTTCTGCGGTGCTTTGCCGCATGTAAAATAAAATAATACGACTATTTGTAAGGAGATAGTTATGAATATCGGAAAAATTGTTCAGGTTATTGGACCGGTTGTTGACGTGTCTTTCGAAGAGGGAAAACTGCCCAGTATATTAAATGCCATCTCAATTACTAATCCGGCCATCAATGATCAGGAAGATAATTTGATCGTTGAAGTCGCGCTGCATCTGGGAGATAATGTTGTTCGCTGCATCGCTATGGATATTACCGACGGTCTGGTTCGCGGAATGAAAGCAAAAGATACCGGCGATCCGATCATGGTTCCGGTTGGTAAAGAATGTCTGGGGCGAATCGTGAACGTCGTCGGTCGCCCTGTGGATGGTCTTGGCCCAATTAACGCGCAAACTAAAATGCCGATTCATCGTCTATCACCGACATTTATGGAGCAGGATACATCTGTTCACGTTCTGGAAACCGGCGTTAAAGTTATTGACCTGCTGGTTCCGTTCCCCCGTGGTGGTAAGATGGGCATGTTCGGTGGCGCAGGTGTCGGCAAGACAGTCGTAATGATGGAAATGATTCACAACATCGCTATGCACCACGGTGGAATTTCTGTTTTTGCCGGTGTTGGTGAAAGAACACGTGAAGGAAACGACCTTTATCGTGAAATGCTGGAATCCGGCGTTATCAAGCAAGCCGCTTTGATTTATGGACAGATGACAGAACCCCCCGGAGCAAGAGCCCGAGTTGCTTTAACAGGTCTTGCGGCCGCAGAGTATTTCCGTGATATCGAAGGCCAGGACGTGCTTTTATTTGTTGATAATATTTTCCGTTTCACTCAGGCCGGTTCGGAAGTTTCGGCTTTGTTGGGACGTATGCCTTCCGCCGTCGGTTATCAACCGACGCTGGCGACCGACCTTGGCGAGCTTCAGGAACGCATCACTTCTACAACCAAAGGTTCGATCACCGCTGTTCAGTGCGTTTACGTTCCCGCGGACGACTTAACTGACCCGGCTCCTGCGACAACTTTCGCGCATCTTGACGGAACTGTCGTTTTGTCCCGTCCAATCGCAGAACTCGGTATTTATCCGGCGGTGGATCCTCTGGATTCAACATCCCGTATTCTTGATCCCAATGTTTTGGGTCAGGAACATTATACAGTTGCCCGACAGGTTCAGGTTACTCTGCAGAAATATAAAGACTTACAGGATATCATCGCCATTCTGGGTATGGATGAACTTTCCGAAGGTGATAAACTAACTGTTAGCCGCGCGAGAAAGATTCAGAGATTCCTGTCTCAGCCGTTCTTTGTTGCCGCTCAGTTTACAGGCACAGAAGGTAAATTTGTTTCTGTCCCGGATACGATAAGAGGCTTCAAAGAAATACTGGAAGGCAAACACGATGATCTGCCCGAGCAGGCTTTTTACATGGTCGGTGGCATTGAAGAGGCTATAGAAAAAGCTAAGAAAATTGCCGATTAATAATATTGTTGTTGGAGAAAGTAAATGGCAGACGAATTGATGCTGGAAATTGTATCGCCGGAAAAAATGGTTTTTTCCGGTAAAATTGAGGAAGTTACCATCCCTGGTACGGAAGGTGAATTCGGGGTATTGCGTGGCCATGAAGCTTTCTTAAGCTCTGTTGATATCGGAGAGCTGAATTTTTTAAAGGATGGTAAAAAGACCTATTATGCGGTCAATACCGGTTATGCCGAAGTTACTTCAGGTAAAGTGACAGTTTTAATTGAAACAGCCGAAAGATCTGACCATATTGATAAAGAAAGAGCTCTTAAAGCGAAGGACAATGCGGAATCCCGTCTGGGTCAGATGACCAAAGAAGATGCCGAATACGAAATAATGCGTGCCGCCTTGGCAAGGGCAATAGCGCGTATAAGCGCCGCTGAAAAACAGTGAGTCCCAAATTTTAGAAGCATAGCGCACTGAAATTTGTTGGACGAACTGTCCTCTGCGCAAAGCAGAGGGCAATAAGCGTTTTTTGTTTACTATTTTGATCCTGAAAACATAAAGCAGGCAATTTTTTTGCCGGCTTATTTTTTTATGATCTGTTGTTTGACTTTTCCAAATACTATTCTTCGGACAGATTGATTAAAAAGTAAAAACAGAGGGTAAAAACATATTGACATTTATACATAATTGAATTATTTTCTCCGTCAATAAATGGCAGCGTCAAGATGTCATCTATTTAATATGCCAGCTTCGAATGTTGTTTAACATTAACAAATAATTCAAGGAAATGAAGAGGAGGTTAGCATGAAAAAAAGATTTTTGAGTTGTGTGGCAGTAGCCATGTTGATGGTATTTTTGTCCGTTAGTTCTGTTTTTGCCGCAGACGAGAATACAGGTTTTTATGTCGGTGTTTCCGGCGGTTATGTCATCCCTCAGACGTTGACCATTTCTGACCCGGATGATAGTTCTAATAAGTTTGATACAACGTTGAATAATGGTTATTTTGTGGGCGTCAAGTCAGGATGGAACACACCTTTCACCAAGAGAATTATGGCTTTGGAAATGGAATACAACTATATTCGTCATAATTTCGATAATTCTAAATACATACCAGAGATAGATGGTACTATAGATGGTACAATTGGGGTACATGCCCTTCTCTTTAACGTTAAGGCTCGCTATCCGGAAGGAAGAATCCATCCTTATGCGGGGGCAGGCCTGGGTTGGTCGATAGTTCAACTGGGAGATCTAACAATAGGAGGTCCTGATCCAGGTGTACAAAAAGGAGATATAGGGAATGGCTTCTGCTGGCAACTTCTGGTCGGTGTGGATTTCGACATAACTCCAAATGTAGCCGTGGGTATCGGATACAAATACTTAGCCGCCAACACGACTATTGGCAGCAAAAACAATGGCGACAATAAAATCTATGCCGATGCTGACTTCAAGGCAAGTATGTTAACCGTAGGTTTAACCTTTACATTTTAGTTCGACCCAAACTTCATAAACGTAGTGAAATGAAGTTTGCTGGTCGAACTATCCCCGAAGCGAAGCGAAGTGGAGTGGAGTGGGATAATGAGACTCGTTGACTATTTGTTCAGACGAGTTTAATGTTTACGGCGGTTAGAGATTTTTCTTTAATCGCCGTTTTTTATTGAGGGAGTTAGCGATCCTGTTTAAAATATTTATTGATATTGATAAATATTGGCGTATAATCAACAACACTTGATAATTTTATGGGTTTTAAGAAGTGCTTTAAAAGCCAAAGCCATACGATTATTTAAAATTTATTTTATAAGGGGGATCACTGCTGTCCCAACGTTAATC
>DCVU01000060.1 GCA_002327415.1 Smithella sp. UBA2180 | reverse complement strand
TGTTGAAAATTTATTTTTCTTCCGCCCGCCCCGTCACTTCCAGCAGACCGTTTACGATATTCAAGGAAACTTTTCCCTCTCTTTGCAGAATCTGAATATTCGTATAAACTTCAGAAATGGTAAGAAATATCTCTAGAGGAAGCTTCGTGCCCCCTATTTCCGGGAAGAGCTTTCTGGCTATCCTGTATATATTTCTCTCCCCGGACCGGATTATTGACATTATTTTCTCCTGCCTTTCGGCAAAAGCCTTCTCGTAACCATCGATGATTTTATCAATATCGGAGACAGCCTTTCCGTGGGCGGAATATATCATCGCGGGCAAAAGTTTTCTTATCCTGGCCAGTGACTCATAAAATTCAGCCTGACTCAGCCTGACCGGCAGCCTTTCTTTTTCATCAAGCATCATAAATGCGTTCGGCGTAATGTGTTCAATAATAGTGTCTCCGCAAAAAAGAGTTTTTTCATTTTCCAGAAAAACGCAAACGGAACCCTTGGAATGGCCGGGAGTTTCTATAATTTTCCCGCGGTATTTCCCCAATTCGATTTCATTTCCATCGCGCATGACAATATCAACTTTGCAATTATCTGACATGATTCTGAACATTAAGAAAAAAAATCCCAGCATTATTCCAATGGGCAGAGGAACACCCATCAGTTTGAGAAAATTCGTATATCTGCCCACGGAAACTTCCATGCCCTTTTCGATAGCCAGAATGTCTTCCGCATGCGCGGTCACTTTCGCCCCGCCGGCCTTGACGATTTTCTTTGCGGCGCCATAGTGATCAAGGTGCCCGTGCGTAACTATTATATTTTTGATATCGGAAAAGCGGATACCGTGCTCTCCTAACGCCTTTTTAAGAAGATCAGCCGTCTGCTTCATACCCGTGTCTAACAGTGTAATTTTATCACCTTTAAAAAGATAAACATTAACAGGACCCGGCTTATAACCTGAAAGAGGAAGCTTGATGCTGTAAACATCCGGCAGGATTTCCGTGCTGTACTTGTATTCTTTTTTCAACTTCTCTACTTCTCCAAAATAACTTCTGCGGACAGATCAGTTCCGACGAGCTCGATATTCTGTAAATTTGATTTTTTGATATTTGATAAGATATCTCTTCTTAAAAAGGCGGCCACTCCTTCATTCATAGTAAGGAGCGCCGCCTTGCTGTTCGTGAAAAATATTATTATTTCTTTTTGGCTTCTTTTGCTTTGACTTCTTTTGCTTCAACCGTTACCGCTTTCATCGTGTATTCGATGGTGACTTTGGAACCGACTTTCAGATCGCCTGTTACTTTGGTTGCCGCATCACGGCCTATCTGCCATTTGTCCTTGCCCTTCTGAACAACAATCATATCCGAGCTGACTTCCAGAACCGGCCCGGTCACCTGATAAGTTTTGGATCCCGCGGCAAATGCGACCACCGCTACAAAAAGGAATGCACACGCAAAAATCAAAATCTTTTTCATAAAAATTATCCTCCATCATGTTTAAGTTAGAATTAAATCACAGTTATTTGACAACAATATAATCCTTGATAGCGTCAAAGGTTTTTCCTTTAATGCCTTTGACCTTCATAACATCTTCAATGGAATTGTAAGGCCTGCCATCAATAATAGCCTTTGCCTTGACAGGGCCGATTTCAGGAAGTTTTTCGATCATAGTCTGGTCAGCCGTATTGATGTTGATCTTTGTGCCCGGAACAAGCTTCGCGGCGGCGGATTTAGTCGTTGTCTTAACTTTATTGGTTGCATTTGTCAGGTCTGTTGCCGCAGCTGTTACCGGCGCTGTTGCCTTGGTCACCGCTTTTGTCGCCTTTTCCGTTACAGGAGCCACCGGAGCATTGCCGACAGTAACAAAAGGCTTCATAGCATCAATGGCCTTCGGTTTGATTCCGGCTTTGGAAAGTTCATCCACTGATTTATAAGGACGGCCGGCAATAATCTTCTTAGCCGTTGCTGCGCCGACACCTTTGATGCCCTCCAGTTCTTTTTGCGTCGCGTTGTTAATGTCTACAAGACTGACAATGGCCTTCTGCACATCAACCTTCTTGGCAGCAATTGCCGGAGTTACTCCCTTCCCCAGAATAAATGCCGCGATGATTAATAATGTAAAAGAAAATAAACAACAATGCTTCGCCAATATACCGCTCCTTTTTTTCAACATGTTAGCCTCCTTAATTATAAACTTTTTTACCTGACAATTTTGATGACTAGATTTCTACCAAAATCATCAGTGCTTGTCAAAGTCAATTCTAAGGAATAAAGATGTTAACCTACTGCTGGTTCAATCATTCTGATTGAACCTTTTATTTAATCTTGTTATAAATTCCAAATGATTTCGGTTTGATTTAAACATTTAGTTCAATCTGCAAGATTGAACCAGCCTATTTAATTAACGGCCTCTTTTGCTGAAGCCGGGATATTATAGTGCTGCAAAACAGCTTTCAACAGCGAGGCGCTGTGTTTAAATTGCATGTAAGCTTCCTGCTTCGTCATATCTCTTTTTTCTGCGCGCAGCTTATAGCCCAGCATGCGGCTGAGGTTGGCAATTCTCGCAATTTCGCGGGCAAGATCGGCTTCAAAATCTTTATTACTTAATGTTATGGGATATATGTGTTTGGAGATTTTTTCAGTTTCATTCAAAATAGTATTTTCCACTATGCCGTCATTGGCATCATGATGTTCGCGATTAAAGTCGTCATAAGCAATGTTATGCAGAGGCATGGAAAGATCGCCAATGTAATGAGCGCAATAAACAAGATGATACATGGCGTATTTACCCGCCCGAAGATCTTTTTCGTAAGCGCGCAAAGATGCAATGATCGCCCCTAAGAGGTGTCCTTCCGTATCAAAAATCTTACTTCTCTTATTATAACGATCAACTTGATCGAAAACCATTTGCGGCGTGACCGAGGCTTCAGCAGAATTATTGAACCAGTGATTGTAAGCTTCTACATTGCCTGCTTTAATTTTGGCAATGTCCGGCCCCGCGCAGTGATACCACATGTCGAATCCCGCTGCTTTACAGACCGCAAGGTGAGTATGGTCATGCCAGGCCGGCGCCTGTGAGGCAAATAATAGCAGGAAGCATAAAATAATCATCATTTTAAATTTTACATATTTCATTTCTGGACACTATCATCCTTTATTCCACATATCATCATCGTCATAGATTTTTTCTTCATCGGAAGCTTCCTGCGCGTCTTGTTCGTAATCGCGGCCGTTTACTTTTGCTTTCTGATTGAAATATTCACGGTACCATTCATGAGCAGTAATCATGGACATGACTTCACTGGTACCTGTCCAGATTGAGGCCAGGCGTACGTCGCGGTAAATGCGTTCAATGGGAAAAACGTTGGTATAGGCAATGCCGCCCATAACCTGCATGGAATTATGGACGACCTTTTGACATGATTCAGTGATGAATTTTTTACTCTGAGAAACCATACGCCGTGTCCGGTTCATATCCGCACCCGCGTCCACCGCCCGGGCGGTGACATAGGCCATGGCGCGCGCGGCGTCGAGCAGCATTACGGCTTCGGCAATCTGGAAACTCACGCCTTCAAACTGATTGATCGTCTGACCGAACGCTTTACGTCTGGACGTGTAGTTTGTGGCGATATCCAAAGCCGGGCGGGCTGCGCCGATAGTCATGGCGGCTGTTCCCAGACGCTCCGGTATCATCATGGTATTAAAAACGGCATAAGCGCCCTGAACCTTTCCCACCACATTCTCTTTGGGGACTTTTACATTGCGAAATATCAGACGGCCTGTTCCGCCACCGCGGCAGCCCATCAAACCGTATAGATATTTAACTTCCACGCCTTCGGTGCGATCAACAATGAAGCAGGTTATCGATTCCTGGGGCTTTGCTTCGGGATTTGTTTTCGCGTAAACAAGAAAATAATCAGCTCCCTCGGCACCGACAATGAATCGTTTCTGGCCATTGAGCAGAAAATAATCGCCTTTGTCTTCCGCTTTTGTCGTGGCTCCAAAAAAGTCCGATCCGCCGCGCGGTTCGGTCAGGCACTCTGCGGCAAAAATTTTTCCTTCTAAAAGCGGCTTCACATATTTTTCTTTTTGTTCATCAGTCCCATGCCGGATAATCGCGTCACAGACCAGTTCCGCTCCCACGCCGAAGACGCAGGCCATTTCATAACCAAGGGTCCCCACTTCTTCCATCAGCATACACGTGGTCACCCAATCCATTTCACGGCCTCCCCATTTTTTCGGATAGCGGCATCCCAGCAGATTACGTCGTGCGGCTTCCTGCAAAAACTCCTTCGGGAATTTGATTTTATCCGTATCCATATCCAGAATCATCTGACGGGGCACCCACTTAACCAGATCCCTTGCCTCGTCCCTGATCTTGATTTGCTCTTTGGTCATCATGTAATCAAACATGGTTTTCTCCTTTAATTCTTGATCACGGTTAATTTAGATATTTTGACAGGATTATAACAGAAAAAGATCATTTAAAAAAATAATTTACTCAGCGTGATAAAGACGTATTGCGCATGTCAATTAGTTATTCGGCCAATTGTATACTCATCTGACACACACTGGATTTTCTGACTAGCCGACCGGATAATTCAGATTTATACTCAGGTATTTGTATATATACCCCTTCTTATAGACGAACATTGAAGCGCGAGTTCCTTGCCCAGACCGCTGCCTGCACCGGTGATGATGACGTATTTTTGTGGAAATCTTTTGTTTAAATCCATAGACGCACCTCTTATGATTTTTGATTTGTTGAGGCATTGCTTCTTAATGGCAAAACTATAAGAAGTCCTGTTTTTTATGTCAAGGGAATCTTCTTTTTCAAATATCAGCTTGCTGCTGTGCGTTCCAAAAGCCTTGCGCGAACAAAACCGACATGGCCTCTCAAAACATAGAATTGATCGGCAAACGATGCCGGAACCTTCATGCTGTCTACTGTTTGCTCTATCTGATCAAGACGCGTCAGTAATTCTTTCTGCTTATTTGCATCCATTTGAGTGATCATATCCTGTTCGAGAGCCAGCAATTGACGGTACCACCGGTAAATACGCATTTTTGTCCCCCACCTGTAGATCGCAGGTATGACACGCAATCCCGGAATTAATATTAAAATGATGGGCAGAAAAACAACCAGAATGCGACTGATAAGGCTCGCCATCCAGAACGGGAAATATCTGTACAGAAAACTTTTCCCTGATTTATAATAACGACTGGCATCCTCACTGATGTGGAATTCATGCTCCAGAGGAGCAGGAAACTCTCCCCGACCTTGAAACATAGTTGCCCGGCCATGAATTTCTTTTGCCGCCTCCAGAAGTAAATCAGAAAGCGCCGGATGCAAATCACTGCGGGCGATAAGTTCAACTGAAGGCGCAATTAAAGTAATATCATGATCGGGAACATTTTTCCCGAAATCAATGGCTCCCTTCGGAAGCACCAATTTATTCAAATAACCTACACGACGCGTATAGGCATCGGCTTGCGTAAAATTCATAAGTTGTATTCCCGGCTCGTGCAGCAGTTTGCGCATTAGTTGGGAGGAAGCCGAATCCGCCATAAAAAATACGGCGTCAACTTTCCCATTTAGTAAATCCTGAGCTGCTTCCTCGTCGTCCATTTCCCATAATTCAGTTGGCGCCTCCGGTGGTTGCTCCGGTTCTATTCCATTCATCGACAACAAATTTGCAGCCAGATAATTTGTGCCGCTGCCATCCGGACCTATGGCCAGTTTTTTCCCTTTAAATTGTGAAAGAATCTCTACAGGCTTATTTCCTCTGTAAAAAATAAACAGCGGCTCGTAGGCAACACTGCCCAGCGAAACCAGATTGTCAATCTTTCGTCCTTTGGTTAATCCCGACTGCACAAAACCCACATCAACACGATAGGAATGATTGGACAATCTATCCAGATTTTCCAGCGAACCCTCAGACTTGATAACTTTGAGCTTAACACCATTACGAGCCAACACCTTGGCATATTTATCGGCAATTTTATAAAACATGCTGCCGTCATCACCGCTCGTCATAATGATAGTTTTAGGAGGAGTTGAATTGATAAACAAAAAAACGATCAATACGGTAACCAGAGCAATCAAAATCAAGGCGCTGATTGTCGCGGTTTTACCAAAGCCCATTGTCTCCATGATGCTTGTTTGGATTTTTGTAAAACCTGACTGGAAGATATTTTTGCTTTCGTCAGCAATTCCGTTTTTTTGCTCCGGTTCCATATTTTCTACTCCTTGTTTTTGTAAGCTTACAGCAGATACTCTTTTTTCTGATTAGTGGAAAGTATAAAAATAACAGTCCTGTATGTCAATGGATATTGTTTATCACGGGTATAAAACATAACGTATCGCTTTTGGCGAGCATCCAATCCCCATTCGCTTCGCTTCGGGGATAGTTCGACTAAAATATTCCAATGAACTTCGTTTGGGGATAGCGTTAGAATCCCGCTCCGCTTCGCTTCGGGGATAGTTCGACTAACTCTTCAAACTTCGTCCCGACTTGTCGGGACTCGTTTTCAGAGAGTCTCACTAAATCCTTGACAAGCTTCGGTAAAATAAATTAATGATTTCAGGTCAACCTATAAGGAGACCATATATTGGATTTAATTAAAAAAACGGTAAAGGACGGACGAAAGACGCTGTCGGAATACGAATCAAGATTGGTTATTGAATCGGCAGGCGTTTTTGTTGCGGCGGCGGCTCTTACCAAAACAAAAGAAGAAGCCATTCAGGAAGCTGAAAAAATGGGTTATCCTGTGGTTTTGAAGGGATGCTCCGCCGAACTTTCCCATAAAACAGAAGCAGGAATGGTAGCGCTCAACATCAATTCCCCGGAAGAAGTGGCGCTGGTATTTGAAGAGCTTACGGCAAAGATGAAAAATCTTGACGGAATACTTGTAGAAAAAATGGTGAGGGGATCGCGCGAATTTGTCATCGGCCTTTCACGTGATCCTAGTTTCGGCCCTTGCGTCATGTTCGGTCTCGGCGGCATATTCACCGAAGCGCTCAAGGACGTAACCTTTCGAATCGCCCCGCTTTCTATGGAAGACGCCCTTGAAATGATAGATGAAATAAAAACGAAAAAATTACTCGGCGAATTCAGAGGAAGCCCGGCAGTAGACAGAAATGCATTGGCCAGGGCTCTTGTCGGAGTGGGAGATTTGGGAATAAAGTATGATTCCATCGCCGAAATAGATATTAATCCGCTGATTATCTGCGGTGACAAACCGGTGGCCGTCGACGCACTTGTCGTTTTAAAATGAATGGAAATTTAAATGCTAGATTGTTTTTTCAACCCCAAGAGTGTTGCCATTATCGGAGCGTCGAGTAACGAAAATAAGGGCGGATATCACATTCTTAAAAATGTCATGGCCGGATTCCGTGGAAAGATTTATCCGGTCAATAAGAGTTATACTGAAATATCAGACCTGCCCTGTTATCCCGATTTGGCTTCGATTCCCGGAAATATTGACATGGCTATATACTTCATTCCTGCCAAAGAACTGCCACATACAGTAAACGAATGCGCTGAAAAAGGTGTTAAGGGAATCATCATCGAATCGGGCGGATTCGATGAAGCAGGACCAGAAGGCCATAGGCTTCAAAAGCTTGCTTTGGAAAACGCAGCCAAGGCTGGCATAAGATTATGGGGCCCCAACTGCATGGGCTTCATTGACGTCAACAAAACTCACGTCTTTTCGTTTATCCATTCAGCCGTCTGGCCTGATATTTTAAGAGGCGGCAACGTCGGCCTGATTGTTCAGAGCGGCATGCTTTCCGCCGGCTTTTTACTGCATGCCCTTCAGGAGGGCGTCATGGGCGTGAGCAAAGCCTGTTCCATCGGCAATAAATGCGATATTAATGAGAACGACCTGCTTGAATACATGATAAAAGATAAAGAGACAGAAGTCATTGCCTGCTATCTGGAATCACTGGTTGATGGCAGAAAATTCATAAATCTCGCCAAGAAAACAACTAAACCCATAATTGTTCTTATGGGAGGCAGAAGCGCTCAGGGCGCAAAAGCCGCGCAAAGCCACACGGCAAGCCTTTCGGGTAACTACAGTATAGCCCGCGGCGCATTCAAGCAGGCCGGTATTATTGAAGTATTCGATCCGGCCGAACTCACGGACATGGCTAGAGCTTTTTCCAAAAAAATGACCTGCCATCCCGTAGGCGGCACGGCGGTCCTCACCTTCTCCGGAGGAGCCGGAACCATTACCACAGATTTGATGGATGATTGCGGACTTGAGCTTGCTAAACTATCAGATAAAACACTTTCATCCATCGCGGAACTTTTCCCGGCATGGAACAAACCCGATCATCCCCTTGATCTCTGGATAGCGATTGAACAGCACGGCTTTGAAAAAGTTTTCCAACATTCTCTGACCGCAATATTCAACGATCCGGCTGTTGACTCAATTATATTTCATGCCTACGCCACACCGCTGATCAAACAAGAATTTTTCGACGAACTCATGGCAATTATCAAAAAGCATAAAAAGCCGGTAGTTTTATGGGTTGAAGGAAGAAAGGATTTCGCCGACTATTTAAGAGATCTTGCTGAAAACGCGGGGCTTCCCGCGTACCGCGAAATGGGCAGATGCGTCACTGTTCTCAAGGGGATAAAACAGCATTTCGCAAAAAAACCGGCAGATTAGAATCATTATATTTTCCATCTACTTGATTCCCGGATCAGAGACTGTGTCATAATGTCTTAGGAGCGAATATAATGAGCGAAGCAATCTCATAAGCTATTGATAATATTAGATTGCCACAGCGCCTGAGAGGCGTTTCGCAATGGGTGTAATGACAAAGAACCATTACGACACAGTCTCTCATGCAGTAATCTTATTTTATTTCTCACCTTCGTAGATGCAGCCCGATTCCGGACTCTCCCGGACAATAACTTTATTCAATTGCGGCAGAGCCGGATGAAGATGTTTCCAGATCCATTTGGCAATATTTTCCGATGTCGGATTATTAAGCCCGTCTATATCATTTAAATATTTATGATCCAATTGATCATGCAACGGGTTAAACGCTTTTTCAATATCGGCAAAATCCATAACCCACCCGGAATGCGGATCAACTAAGCCTTGAAGATGGATTTCGACAACGAAGGAATGTCCATGTATTTGCGAACATTTGTGTCCGGGCCCGACATGGGGAAGGCGATGAGCCGCATCAAATTTAAACACTTTGAATATTTCCATTTAACGTCCTTACTTTATGCCTAAAATTTTATGTGTCTGTAAACTCAACCGCCATTTCGGGTGAGACAGTACATATTCCAAAGCCAAACGCGTATTTATCTCACAATCGGGTGAATCCATCGGTTGCAGAAAAAAATGCTGAAAATCAAGCATCTCGTATTTTTCCGGCTCCGCTCCCGGTTGAGGAAACACCAATTTCAACTCCTGCCCCGAACGTAGCAATAATTTCGCACCGGCTTTCGGACTAACGCAAATCCAATCGATCCCCGGCGGTGGCAAGAGCGTGCCATTGGTTTCGACAGCTATTTCCCATCCCTTCCCTTGCAAAGACTTTATTAACTCTACATTCAGTTGCAATAACGGCTCTCCTCCCGTGCAGACAACAAACGGCCGGACTGTTTTCAGATTTTTCTCCGGCCATAATTTATGAATTCTTTCTACCAACTGCTCCGGTTTTGTAAATTCCCCGCCTTGGGGTCCATCACAGCCAACAAAATCAGTATCGCAGAATTTACAAACGGCTTTTTCACGGTCGACTTCTTTTCCCGACCATAAATTACAGCCGGCAAAACGGCAAAAAACAGCTGGACGACCGGAAAAAAAACCCTCGCCTTGAATTGAATAAAATATCTCTTTGATAAAATAGCTCAAAATCAACTCTCACGTTTATATCTGATAGGGTCTTTAACACCGGCATCGCTGAAACCTTTTAAACGTAAGAGGCAGGAATCACATTCGCCGCAGGCTTCACCTGACGGAAGCGGATCATAGCAACTGTGCGTCAGGCTATAATCCACTCCCAGTTCAATACCTTTTTGGATAATTTTTGATTTACTCATCTGAATGAGTGGAACGTGAATTTTTAACTTCTGTCCGCCTTCCACACCGGCTTTCGTTGCCAGATTGGCCATTTGTTCGTAAGCGGCAATATACTCGGGACGACAGTCGGGATAACCGCTGTAATCCAGAGCATTCACTCCAATAAAAATATCGCAGGCTCCGATCACTTCCGCCCAAGCCAAAGCATAAGAAAGAAATATAGTATTGCGTGCCGGAACGTAAGTTACAGGAATATTGCCCCCCATTTGTTCCATGCTTCTACTCTTGGGAACAGCTATATCCGCGGTTAAAGCAGAACCGCCGATTCGACGCAAATCGATATCAATTATCAGATGTTTGGCAACTTTTTTACACTGAGCAATATGCTTGGCTGCTTCCAACTCTACAACATGCCGTTGCCCATAACGAAAGCTCAACGCGTAGACATCAAATCCCCTGTCTTTAGCAATAGCCAGAGTCGTTGCGGAATCAATACCTCCGCTAAGAAGAACCACAGCTTTCGGGTCATTTTTCATCATTTCGATATCTAATATAATAATATTTATTGGAGAACATACAGCTAATTGCTGCCGGAAGCTTCAATACCAAAAAGGTTCATTGTATTGCAAGCGGTTACCTGGGCTACTTCTTCCCATGGAACTTTTTTGATTTCCGCCACCTTTTTTGCCGTGTGAATAACAAAAGAAGGTTCATTTCTTTTACCGCGGTGCGGAGAGGGCGCAAGATATGGCGCGTCCGTTTCCAGCAATAAATTAGAAAGAGGAACGCGCTGGACCACATCTTGAAGTGTTTTCGATTTATCAAATGTCACCACGCCGGGAATTGAGATGTAAAATCCAAGATCAATGCATTTTTTAGCCATTTCGTAATCTCCGGAAAAACAGTGAAATACTCCGCGGCGCACACTTGATGATTTAACGATTTCGAGAGATTGCTTATGAGCTTCACGATCATGGATAATTACAGGAAGATTAAGTTCCTGCGCTAATTCCAGTTGCCGGCCGAATGCTTCCAATTGTTTTTCTTGAGGTGAAAGATTACGGAAAAAATCCAACCCGATTTCGCCATAGGCAACAACTTTTTGCCTGTGCGCAAGCTCCTTAAGAGCATCGTAGGCGCTATTATCAGCGTTCACTACATCATGAGGATGTACGCCTATTGCTGCATAAATATTTTCATGTTTTTGGGCAAGGTTAACAGCTTTGAGGCTGAACTCGAGATTTATTCCCACAGTGACAATAAAATCAACTCCCGCATCGAAGGCTCGTTTGATCACTTCCTCACGGTCGGAATCAAACTCTCTCATTTCCAAATGGGCGTGGGAATCAATAAGCATAAGAAACTATTTTTCGTTATCATCCGGACTAATTTCCTCGGCATTATCCGCAGAGTCGGGAATTTTTTTCAAAAGGTTTTGTAAATCTTTTTCGGAAACCTCGCCGAGTAAGACCTTGCGTGAAAGAATACGTTTATCGAGGTCAAGTAATTCCGCATCAGTTTTTGGGGACATGTTAATCTCTTCTCCTTACGTGTATTGAACGAACAGAGTACTATTACATTTTTGCAATTTAATCAAGTTTGAACTAAAATCAGGCGTAAGCCATCACTTTTTCAGGCGCGGATCGAGCGAGTCCCTTATTCCCTCTCCCAGTAGATTGTAGCCCACAACAGTAATCAATATGGCCAGACCCGGGTAAAGAGAAAGCCACCAGGCAATATCGATATTGTCCTTGCCGGCAATCAAAATATTGCCCCAACTGGGTGTAGGAGGTTGGACACCAATGCCTAAAAAACTTAAGGCCGATTCGGTAAGTATCGCCCCGGCAATTCCCAATGTCGCCGCAACCAGAATCGAAGCCATAGCGTTGGGAAGGATATGTAAAAAAATAATCCGCAAATCACTGGCTCCTATAGCTCTTGCCGCCTTAACAAAGTCTCTTTCCCGCAAGGAAATAAAATCAGCCCGCACCAGCCTTGTTACGCCCATCCAACCGGTCAAACCGATAATTATCATGATATTCCAGATGGAAGGTTCCAGAAAGGCAATTACCGCCAGAATCAGGAAAAAAGTTGGAAAACAAAGCATGATATCGACAAACCGCATGATTACCGAATCAACCCAGCCTCCATAATAGCCCGCAACAGCTCCAAGAATTGTTCCGATAATGATTGCGACGCCGGTAGCCACAAATCCAACTTTCAACGAAATCCTCGCGCCCCAGATCATCCGGGACAACACATCACGCCCCAGTTGATCCGTACCGAATAAATGTTTCAAGGAGGGTGATGACAGCACATTGGCCAAATCGATTTGGCCGGGATCATAAGGAGCCAGCCATGGCGCCAGAAGCGAAACAAATAACAGCAATAAAACAAGTCCGCTGCCGGTGAGCATCAATTTATTTTTATACAACGCTTCCCCAAAATTCATACTTTAAATGCCTAATCTTTCCGTTTCAATTTGTCATTACGAGACGCCTCTCAGGCGTCGTGGTAATCTTATTAATGTAGTCGCTTATGAGCTTGCTTCGATCGTTCCACTCTCTCGCAATGACATTACGACAAATCTCATACGCCGGATGGACTCGCGTACCCTTCAAGGTATTTTCCAAAGTTGTCATGAAATGCGGATGCGCGGATCCGCAATTGCATACGAAACATCGGCAATCAAATTGCCTAAAAGTGTTAAAATTGCGCCAATGAGCAAAATGCCCATAATCGTCGGGTAATCTCTAGCCATAACCGCCATATAAAAAAGCTGCCCCATGCCCGGAATAGCAAAAATTGTTTCAAAGATAACACTTCCACCTATAAGACCGGGAATGGAAAGTCCTAAGATAGTTATAGCCGGCAGAAGCGCGTTGCGTAGCGCGTGCTTGTAAATGACATCCCTCTCACTCAAGCCCTTGGCTCGCGCGGTCATAATGTAGTCCTGCCTGATAACTTCCAACATGTTCGCGCGCATGTAACGGGAAAGACCCGCCAATCCTCCAAAAGAAGAAATGAACAATGGTAAAATTAAATGTTTGGCCAAATCAACAAACTGCGCCCAGGGAGTGAGGTATTCATAATTCAAAGAACGCAACCCGGAGATGGGCAGCCATCCCAGATTGATGCCGAAAAATATCATTAATAATAACGCCAGCCAGAAAGTAGGAATCGCAAATCCAATAAAAACGAATACCCCGGCAATCTTATCAAAAAGCGAATTCTGATGGACAGCGGAAAACACTCCTATAGGTATGGCAACGGCTATAATAATCAAAAGGGATAGAAATTCTATAATAATGGTAATGGGTATACGTTCCATAATCTTTGCGTTAACCGGTCGGTGGTCGGATGAAAACGAAACACCCAGATCCCCATGGCTGATTTTTTTCAACCATGACCAATATTGAACATGAATCGGCTTATCCAGTTCATATAAAGCCTGAAGTCGTTCCTTCATTTGTGCGGAAGCCTTAGGGTTCATCTGAGTCTCCATGTCAGTGGGTGAACCGGGGGCCAGATGCATAACGAAAAAACAAA
>DCVU01000082.1 GCA_002327415.1 Smithella sp. UBA2180 | reverse complement strand
GACAAGTTACTTTTAACTACGAGTTTTGTGATTCTGGCAATTTTAGGAATTGTTCCCAGTTGGCTGACAGTAATTGTAATCAGCAGAGATTTCATTATACTGCTTGGTATAGCAATCCTTTCGTTGATGTCGATTAATTTCGAAATCAAACCGGCTTTAATCGGTAAAATTACTACTACTTTGCAAATCGGCACCATTTTCTTAGTACTTCTTTATAAAGCTTTTACCCATAACTTAAGCTATAATTGCATTTTAACTCTTTTCTTTTGGTTAACGGCAGCATTTACTATTGTTTCCGGAGTAGTTTACATAAGCAGAGGAATCAAAATCATCAATAGAACCAGCATAAAAGAGATTGAAAAATAAGATATTTACTTGACACTATGGAGTTTTACTGATACTTTTGTAATATTATTTAATTGAGTTATTTGTAGGCAAGTAGCTCAGGGGGAGAGCGCCATCCTGACGCGGTGGATGTCCAGGGTTCAAATCCCTGCTTGCCTACCATTTAAATTGTAAAGAATGTCTTAAGTTGAGTACTTCAAGGGCATCAGCAAATTGTGGTGCCCTTTTAAAATGAATCAAAGCTGTATTACTATAAGTTATGAATATTAAAATTATATTTACCGATAATAAAGAAATTTCTTTTAATGATGGCGTCACTGCGGCCAAAGCTCTGGAGAGTTGGAAAAAGGAAACTTTAGCTTATACTGTAGCGGTTAAAATCAATAATAAACCTGCTGATTTAAACTCGCCGATAGAAGAAGATTCTAAGCTTGATTTAATAGATATATCTTCCGCTGAAGGTTTGTCCATATTGCGTCACAGCATCTCGCACGTCATGGCTCAAGCCGTTCAGGAAGTTTTCCCAGGCACAAAAGTAAGCATAGGTCCTGCCATCGAAAACGGGTATTATTATGATTTTGAATATAAAGAGCCTTTTACTGTCGATGATTTTACTAAAATCGAAAAGCGCATGAAGAAGATCATCGCCGCTGATCATCCTTTCATCCGCGAAGAGCTATCTAGGGCGGCGGCAGTAAAATTATTTGAAGAAAGAAATGAAAATTATAAGGTTGAATTAATCAATGATTTGCCAGGAGATGTTCAAGAAGTCAGCCTTTACAAGCAGGGAGATTACATTGATTTATGCCGCGGGCCACACATACCTTCAACAGGCATGATTAAAGCCTTTAAACTTTTAAGCGTCGCGGGCGCTTACTGGCGCGGCAATGAAAATAATAAAATGCTGCAGCGTATTTACGGCACCGGTTTTGCCAATGAGAGCGAACTGGCCGATTATTTGAATTTGCTGGAAGAAGCGAAAAAAAGAGATCATCGCCGCCTAGGCAGGGAGCTTGATCTCTTTCAGATCAACGAAGAGGCGGGACCCGGTCTGGTTATCTTTCATCCCAAAGGCATGCTTTTGCGCTACCTGATCGAGGAATGGGAAAGAAAAGAACATTTGAAGCGCGGTTATGATATGGTCATGGGACCGCAGATTCTCAAAGTTGATCTCTGGAAGAAATCCGGGCATTTTGATCATTATCGCGATAATATGTATTTCACCGAGGTGGATGAACAGGTTTACGGCATCAAACCGATGAATTGTCTTTCACACATGTTAATCTATAAATCAAAAATCAGAAGCTACCGTGATTTGCCTCTGCGCTATTTTGAACTGGGCACCGTTCATCGCCACGAAAAAACGGGCGTTTTGCATGGTTTGATGAGGGTCAGACAATTCACGCAGGATGACGCTCATATCCTTTGCATGCCGGAGCAGTTAAATTCGGAAATCCGCGCCATTGCTGATTTTGTCAATTACGCCATGGGAATCTTCGGATTTGAATATGAAGTGGAGTTAAGCACAAGGCCGGAAAACTCCATCGGCTCCGATGATGACTGGAATCTGGCGACTACAGCTCTGGAAAATGCTCTGAAGGATAATAAAATAAGCTATGAAGTAAACGAAGGTGACGGAGCTTTCTATGGACCCAAAATTGACTTTAAATTAAAAGATGCTTTGAAGAGAAAATGGCAGTGCGCAACTATTCAATGCGATTTCACACTCCCGGAAAGATTCGATCTGAGTTATATTGGTGCGGATGGAGAAAAACACCGGCCGGTCATGCTGCACAGAGTGATCCTGGGAGCTATTGAACGTTTCATGGGCGTGCTGATTGAACATTACGCCGGAGCCCTTCCGGTCTGGCTTTCACCCACGCAATGCGTTGTAATAACGGTAACGGACAAGCATATACCCTATGCCGGAACGGTTCATGATAAATTGATTGAAGCGGGCATTCGCTCTGAGAAATATTTTGATAATGAAAAATTAGGGTATAAAATTCGACAGGCGCAGATGCAAAAAATTCCATATATGCTGGTTATTGGAGACAAGGAAGTTGAAGCCGAATCAGTTGCTCCACGCACGCGTGACGGCCAGAATCTCGGATCAATACCGGTTGATGAATTTATTGCTTTATTGCAGGAAATATGTGAGAAAAAACAATAGAATTAATTTCAACTATATAGTTTCAGGAGGTGACATATAGTAAAGGATTTAAGAATAAATAGAGAAATAAAGTCGGCCACAGTGCGTGTAATCAACGAGGAAGGAAAGCAACTGGGTGTAATTACGTTGGAGGAAGCCCTGGCCAATGCAGAAAGTGTCGGTTTGGATTTAGTGGAAGTATCCGCTACCGAACCACCAGTCTGCAAGATAATGGATTATGGCAAATATCGTTACAAACAGAGCAAGAAACTCCATGACGCTAAAAAGAGCCAGACAATTATTCAAGTTAAGGAAATTAAATTAAAGCCGAAAACAGAAGAACATGATGTGCAGGTTAAGCTTAAACATATTAAAAAGTTTTTGCAAAACCACGATAAAGTTAAAGTATCCATGATGTTCAGAGGACGGGAAATCGCCTTTACCGATATAGGCAGAAAACTGATGGAAAGAGTAAAAGATGAACTGGTAAATGACGGTATTATAGATCAAGAGCCCAGGCTTGAAGGACGCAACATGGTGATGATAGTTTCACCAAAAAAACAATAAGGATAAAGAGGTGATCGCATGCCAAAACTAAAAACTCATAGAGGAGCGGCCAAACGCTTTTCGCTTACGGCCAAGGGCAAAGTAAAGCGCAGTAAGGCCTTTGCCAGCCATATCCTCACAAAAAAAACAACAAAAAGAAAAAGAACTTTAAGGAAATCAACGCTGGTTGACCATGCAAACCAGAAAGCTATTAAGAGACTTATTCCTTATCTATAGATAAGAAAGATGGTTATATTAGTTATTAATTAGGAGAAAAGAGAAAATGTCTAGAGTAAAGAGGGGCGTCAATGCTCGCAAGAAAAGAAGAAAGGTGTTAAAACTGGCCAAGGGTTTCTTCGGTGCTCGTAGTCGTCTGCTTAGAACAGCGACCGAGGCGGTAAATAAGGCGATGAAATACGCTTTTCGTGATCGTCGCGCGAGAAAAAGAGAATTTCGTCAATTATGGATCGCACGCATCAATGCGGCTGCAGGTGAAAACAATATATCATATAGCCGGCTAATTAACGGCATGAAAAAAACTGGCATCGAATTAGACCGCAAAATACTGGCGGAACTTGCTGTCAATGATCCTCAGGGATTCGCCCAGGTTGTGACAATGGCTAAAGGTAATTAGTCGGCATGATTAATGAGCTTAATCAGCTAGAGAAAAACGCCCTTGCCGAATTACAAACGGCTGAAACTGAAGATCAATTTTCAAATGTAAGAACCAAATATCTTGGTCGAAAAGGGCTCTTGACGGGTCTTTTAAGGAATATT
>DCVU01000092.1 GCA_002327415.1 Smithella sp. UBA2180 | reverse complement strand
CTTTGAATTTTCCAAAATTTGATTAAGGTTCTTTTTCATCCCCGGATTTTCAAAATATTCGGGACTTACATGGAGGTATCACCAACGGATGTTGATCAACTTTTCAATTATGGCGACAATGTTAACCTCAAAAAGTTCAGTTAGGGGAGCTGTTTTGTGGTTTATCTGCCCGTTGCTCCAATCCGGGCAGACCTCTCCCTATATTTACACCGCTCTGAGGATTTTCTCCCCCCGGAACAGATTGAAGGCCATCTGCCTGAAGAGAGCATCTATGGCATTCTTGATGATTCTGGTAAAGCGGGCGCGAAAAGCATTGTTGTACAGGTGGCTTAACCCGAAGTACTGTTCCACGATGTAACGCTTTTTAGATATCTGTTTGTTCCGCTCTTTCTCATAATCGGTTAATTTTGTTGACTTTGTATCTTTTCTCATAATACCGTCTTCAATGTGATTTATATGGAGAAAGGTTCTGTTCGGCTCCCCATAATAGCCTTTGTCGGCATACACCTTTTTTATAGGTTCATCTGTATGGCAACTGGCAGCCACACAATAGGGAAGATAAATGCTGTCGCTAACCGATGCCGGAGTCAACTCCGTAGAGAGAACAAAACCATGCTCGGTATCTACCGAGGCATGTTCCTTCAATCCGTAGTGGGGGATTTCATTTTTAACCGTCCAGTCAGATTCCAAATCCCGGGAGAATTTGAGGGGATTCCCGTTCTTGTCCAGCTTGCCTTCCGGAGTGTCTCTCTTTTCGCGTTCTTTTTGGATCTCTTCATTGCTGATGGGGTGACTGGCAGAATGAACCAAACGGGCATCAACGGCAACTCCTTCATTAATGCTTAAACCTTTCCGGGAAAACTGTTGAAGAACTAAATTATTGATCATGTTCATGGCCTCTTGGGAGAGACGTCCCCGAAATCGGGAAAAGGTGGAATGATCGGGAGAAGGCTTGTTAAAAGAAAGACCAAGGAAGTTCTTGAAAGAAATCCGGTCATTGATCTGATTCTCCAGCTCCGGATCGGAGTGAATCCGGAACCACTTCTGCAGGAGAAAGGCTTTCAATAACATCAGAGGAGGATAGGCATCGGCGCCTTCGATAGTAGTTCCCACGGCATAATGTTTCAGCAGGACGGCCTCAATTTTTGACCAGTCGATAACTTGATTGATCTTTTCCATCATTTTAAGCGAACGGTTATGTTCCATAGAGGTCATAAGATCGACTTCGGCGAAGGTCATATTCCGATCCATTTGTTTGTATCCCATATATCCTCCTAAAAGAAATTTGCTGGAGAGATTATGGCGGAAATATAGCTATTTGTCAAGGAATATCGTATATTTATTATGTTTTTTCTCAGATTTTTACTTGTCTTTTTTATTGGATCATCCCCCCGAATAATTTGGGAGGAATTCACGGGTTAATGGTTGCAAGACCTTCATTTTGAGAAAGGCTTGGAAATGAAAAGTTTAGGTAGTTATGCAAAGCTCTTAATTTTTCTAATTGCAACACAGTCTCCAGCGGAGGATATTAAATGGTTATATTTATTGTTACGACACAGTCTCTTCGCGGGAATGACAGGTGGTGGTCTTTAACGTAGAACTTTGAACATTGAACGGTTTCTTTGTTTAACGTAGAACTTTGAACAGTTTCTTAAATCTTTTTCGTAATTTTTCAGGAATGAATTTTTCCCATAATTCTTTTTTGCCATTGGTTTTTAGTTCGTTCTCGGAATAATATCCGTATCCGTATCTCCTGCCGTAGCGGTAGTAACGGCTGCCGTAGTAGCCGTAGCTTTCGCCTTTGCCGGTCTTGTCGTTAATTATCAGACCGGCGACTGAAGCCTGCAGGGTGGCAAGTGTCTCGCGCATGTTCTGCGCCGCTTTGACGGGCACGCGCCCGGCTTCCATGATCAGAATGACTATATCCGAAATCGTGGCCAGAACAGGAGCATCGGTGACAGCCAGAACCGGCGGAGCGTCTATTAAAATATAGTCGTATTTTTCCCGCTGGGTCAAAAGAAATTGACGCATCGCCTCCGAACCAAGAAGTTCCGAAGGGTTGGGCGGAGTTGTTCCGGCGGTGACAAGGTCAAGGCCGGGAATACCGCTGTTATGCTTTGCTTTTTCAAATGTTACGTCTCCTGTTAAAATTTCGCTCAGTCCCGGTGTTTTGCTGTGACCGAATTTTTTATGCAAGGAAGAGCGGCGCAAATCGCAGTCAACGACAAGCACCCGCGCTCCTGTCTGGGAAAGGACAATAGCTTCATTGGCGGTGATGATGCTTTTCCCCTCGCCCGGGAATGTGCTCGTGAAAAGCATTATCTTCTTTTGTTTGTTGATGGCGGAAAAGTGCAGGTTAGTACGCAATGCGCGAAACGCCTCGGCAACAGGTGACTTCGGCTCGCTCTGCGTTATCAGCGTCTCCTCTTTAGGGATGGTGACGTTTTGTCTGGGATCCCGGCCGTTAATGTGCGGAATAACTCCGAGCAGAGGCAGACCCATAACCCGCTTCGCTTCTTCGGCGTCCTTAATGGTATCGTCGAGATATTCCTGAAAGAAAACCAGGCCGATGCCCAGCATACATCCGAAAAGCAAACCCAAAAGCAGATTTTGCGCTTTCTTCGGCTTTACGGGATTGGTGGGAGCAATGGCCTGATCAATGATGTCGATATTGCTGATGGTGGAGGCCTTGGCAATGCGCGCTTCCTCATGCTTCTGCAGGAGGAAGGTGTATATACCGGCATTGACGCTGGAAACACGGGTGAGACGGGCGAGATCGCGCTCCGCCTCGGGAAGTGTTCGCATTCTCTTTTCGTAAAGGGAGAGCTCATTGGTAACATTGCTCTGTTGCTTGGTCAGGTTGTTCAGATTTGTCTCATACGTAGACCGTATCTTTCTCTGAATTTCTTCGATCTGACCCTGAACGGTTCTTACTGCTGGATGGTTTTCCGTATAGTCGTTAAGTAACGCTTTCTTTTGTACTTCCAGCTCGGATAGCTTTGATGCCATCGAGGCAACCAGCGGATCGTCACGCATGATCGCCGGAGAGTAAATGGTTCCCTTACGCATGGAGCTCTTCAAGGCATCTAGAGCAAACTCTATTTGCTTTTTCTGGAAAGTGACATCGGCACGTACCTTTTCCATCTCCGAAATTTTTTGAATAAGTTCCCTGGCTGCGTTATCAAGACTGACAACTCCAGTCGAGCTCTTGTAAACCTGCAGGTCCTTCTCCGAATTGTCCAGTTCCTTGCGCAGTCCCTGTATCTGTTCTTCAACAAAGTTCACTGTGCGGTTTGCTTCTTCCGCTTTAAAAGAAATATTCTGCTCCAGATAAGACTGAATCAGAGTATTGACTACATCACGAGCAAAAACGGGATCGGTGCACCGGTAAGAGGCCTGAATGACGCTTGTCATCCTTCCTACTTCAATGGCTTTGATACCGCTGCGCAGGCCTGCGACAACTTGATCAAATGGCAGAAGGGTCAGAGTAAACTTGTCGCCTTTTTCACCTTTAAGATCGCTAAGAAGAAGAGTTAAATCTTTCCCTTTAATAAGGACTCCGGGTTTGCCTTGGCCAACCAGAGTACCGTCACTATCTTTGACTTTAAATACCCCGTCGCCGTTTAGCCTGATATCATAAACCGGGTCTTTCGCCGTGGAGGAAAACTCTATAATCCTGAAGGTGAGTCCATCAGACTTTTTACTTACCTGCCAATTGAGATGCAGCCGCTTTACTACCTGTTCGGCATTGGTGCGTGATTTGAGTATTTCCAACTCCGCGTTGACTGGATTAGAGGTTTTGAGAGCCAGTTCACCCAGAAGTCCGCCTTTTCCTTTTTCTTCTTTCACGTGAAGGGTGGCAGAGGCCTCATAAATCGGCTTCATCATGAAGGTGTATAGGACCACAACGATGAAAACGGCCAGAAACGCCAGGACGAATGTTTTCCAGCGCCGCATTATAACGGCGATGTATTCAAAGATGTCTTCCTGCTGGGGACGTATGGGATTACCCGGCGTCATGGGAATGTTGGTATTCATGAAATTTCCTCTTTTATGCTTTATTCTTTTTTTACTTAATTACTTAAATCTTAATACTTTAATATAATTTTTAAGATTGCCACGACGACTGAGAGTCGTCTCGCAATGACAAATAAGGAAAAAACTTAATTACTTTTTCTTCACCATTCACCATTCACCATTCACCCTTCACCCTTCACTATTCACATTTATTCAAATGTACTAATTGTTAATATTTCTGGATTTACCCTAAAGGGCACTTCGCCCGATCAGGTCGGGAATGACAAAAAGTGTTTATTGTCTTAAGTATTTGATGGAAACAAACGGCTGAAGAAGCGCGCTGAAGGCCTGAAGCGACGGCAATATTTCGTTGATGGCGTCATTCCAGTTTCCAAAACCGCTTTTAGGAACAAAGACGATATCTCCCTGCTGAAGAATCAGAGGCATGGCCTCGCCGCGCAGAATCTTATCAAAATCAATTACCATAAGTTCGCCGCGTGTAGTCGAAAGCGAACGGATGATGCGAATGTAGCGAAAATCATGACCAGTGTCGCGCAGCTCCGCGGTGGCGATTGCCTGCGGAAGTGTCAACCCGCCCGGAGGTATCACCACAGGACCACCCTTTTTAACAGCACCGAACACAAAGACAAACATGTTTTTGTTATCGGGAATGTAGATGGTATCATCAGGTTTCAGCCAGACATTATGGCGTTGGTCTCCTTTAGTGAGCAGATCATTGATATCTACCGGCACAGTTTTCTTATCCCGGATGAGCCTGGCAGAAGTTAGATCGGCCGTGCTGTCGTAGCCGTTGCCCAAAGCAATGCCCTGTAAAAGGTTCAAAGGTCTGTCCATGTAAAATGTGCCTGAGTTTCTGAACTGCCCCAGTAAATAAAGAGGGTGGCTCTTGTATTCCCCGACTTCGACGACAACCCAGGGATCGTTTATATATTTCTTCGCAACTTCTAAAATACGTTTCTGCGCCTGTGTTAAGGTCAATCCGCCAACTTGAATTTCTCCCAGATACGGCATATGGATTTTGCCGTTTCCATCCACCCTGCTTCCCGAAGGTGCCTGAACTTTGCCGAGTTCCGAATAATTTGAAGTCGTGGCCATACTGGAAAACTCCGGCTTGCCGCTGACATTTATAAAGAGAACGTCTCCGGGACCGATTGTATATTCCGGCGATGGAACATGTTCGTTAAGCGGAAGAACTGTTACTGTTTCTTCAGTAACGATTGCGCTTGGGGCTTTAATTACACTTGCAGCAGTTGATTCTCCAATAGGAATGTTCTTAACTGTGCCGGGAGTCATGTCCCGATACGTTGCACATCCTGTCAGCATTATAAAGGTTATAGGCAGTAAAAATAAAACTGTAAAAATGATGAGTTTGTTGCGAGTCATTTTGATTACCTTCTTAAAAAAGTTCTAAGTTCTATATTCATTAAACACTTGTGAAAGGTGAATCTCTTCCTTTATCATTCCCGACATGATCGGGAATCCAGAGGGGAAAGCAATTAACAAAAATCGTTCTATGTTCATTTAATACCTGTGAAAGGTAAATTCCCACCTCCGTCACTACGTAACACCCCCGCCAGGAGACTGTGTCG
>DCVU01000094.1:3157-4788 GCA_002327415.1 Smithella sp. UBA2180 | reverse complement strand
TTCGGGATCATTTTTTTATAACCTGGGATTTTCCATTTGCCGTTTGAATTTGCGGGACCATGGCGATTCACATCATCTCAATGAAGGGCTTTTTCATGGCGCTCTACTGGAAGAAACATTCGCAGCGGTAAATCATATATCCCGGACATCGGGAAACATTCCCGTGTATCTGATAGGTTTTTCTTTGGGAGGAAATTTTGCTTTGCGTATAGCTATGACACACTGCCGGATACCGATAGCAAATTTAAAACACATTTTTGCCATCAGTCCGCCGCTTGATCCTTATAAGTCTACTTTGGCCATCGATAATGGTTATTTTTTTTACCGTAAGTATTTCTTGAAAAAATGGAAACGGTCTCTGATAAAAAAACAGCAGCTTTTTCCTGAAAAATATAATTTCCATAAAACGTTGAAAACCAAAACATGCATGGAACTGACCGAAGATATTATGCCTTACTTTCCCGGTCTTTCTTCTTACCGAGATTATTTTAATTTATATACACTGGCAAGTGATTCTTTTCAAAATCTGAACATCCCTGTTAAAGTATTTATCTCGGAAGATGACCCCGTAATTCCATATGAAGATTATTGTAATATAAAAGAAAATAAGTTTCTTCAAATATCCAGACAAAAATTTGGTGGTCATTGTGGCTTTATCGACTTATTTCCTTTAAGATGTTGGTATAATCAAAAAATTGCTGAAATTATAAATTAATTTTGTTAGGATATTTATGGATTTATCTCTATTCCATCAAAAGGATATTTTCCCTGGCTTTGTAACTGATAAATTATCCTCACTATCAATTGATTATAAAGAAAAATATAATTCAACTCAAAAGGCTAACCAAACCGGCTCATTTTACCGTAAAGCCGGAGTAGTTTTGTTACTCAAGTACAAATCAAATCAGGACAAACCGGAATACGTTTTTCAACTAATCAAACGTTCCGAGAAGGTTTCTCAAGCCGGAGACATCGGTTGCCCCGGCGGAATGCTGCATCCACGCTTAGACAATATCTTAAGCTATTTTTTAAAGTTAGGAATAATTCCCTCCATGCAGGGAGAAAATGCGAACTACAATCAGAGTAAAGACAAAGAGACAAATTTTTTGATTCGTCTTTTTTTAGCTACCGCCCTGAGAGAAGCGTGGGAAGAAGTCGGATTAAATCCTTTCAACGTAGTATTTTTAGGCGCCCTGCCCTCTTATTCTTTGAGTTTATTCGCCCGAACTATTTTCCCCGTAGTATGCGTTACCCCTAAACATTTTGAATATAAATTAAGTTCGGAAGTAGAAAAGGTTTTAGAAATTCCTCTTAGTTTTTTCTTCAATAGCGCTAATTATGCCATACTGGATATTAAAACATCCCAGAGAAATGATCTCGATTCTATGCTATATGAATGTCTTGTTATTCCTGATGGTCAGGGAGGCGAGGATATTCTTTGGGGCGCTACGTTTAAGATTATTACTACCTTTTTAAGCATCATTTCTGATGATTGTTTGCCAATTCCATCAGCTCCCAGAACAATCAAGAAGTTTTTGTCGACAAATTATATTTCGAAAAATCGTTGACATCATGCCTTCTTTAAAAAATCAAAGAGACTAGATTTATTATTGTCTTTTATTGACAGCCAG
>DCVU01000094.1:0-3099 GCA_002327415.1 Smithella sp. UBA2180 | reverse complement strand
CAGGCTATGATCCGTTATGTAGAATCCAACCCCAAAGCTTTTTTTGATGCGGAAATTATTCATATTTACTCATTGGGTCTTGCTCCATATGCCGGCGCCAAGTATAAAGCGAATTTTCGTCATAATTCATTTTTCATCGGCAACAGTACACGGGATTCCATAAATTCGGGAATGGCTGACTATACACCTATTTCTCTTTCACAACTTCCATCCCTGTTATCGAGCGGGGCCGTCCAGATCGATGTGGCATTGATACAAACCTCTCTGCCGGATGCTCATCACTACTTAAACCTTGGAGTTAGTGTAGACGTAGTAAAAGCCGCCACAGAAAAAGCGAAAATAGTTATCGCACAGATAAACCCCAATATGCCCACGATTCATGGCGATGGCTTCATTCACATTAAAGACGTTGATTTTATTATCCCCTACGATGAGCCTCTTTTAGAAGTATCAAAAACGCAAACAAGCGAAGTAATAAAAACTATCGGTAAAAATGTTGCTCGTCTTGTGCAGGATGGAGACACTATTCAAGTTGGCTGGGGCGGCCTGCCCAATGCTGTTATGGCCAGCTTATATAACAAAAAACATCTGGGGGTGCACACGGAACTTTTAAGCGATGGTCTGATAGATCTAATTAAAACCGGTGTTATCGATAATTCCAGAAAAACCATTGACCACGGAAAAACAGTCGCCGCTTTTAGTATGGGAACCAAGGAAACTTATGATTTTCTTGACAACAATCCTTCCATATCCCTTCGGACACTTGACTACACCAATAATCAGTTAATCATTTCCCGGATAGAAAATATGGTCGCCATCAACAGCACTCTGGAAATAGACTTAAGCGGACAGGCAACTTCGGAATCAATCGGCGGCGTCTTTTACAGCGGCGTCGGCGGGCATCAGGATTTTATGAGAGGCGCGTTATTTTCCAAAAACGGTAAAACCATTTTAACGCTGAAGTCTACTTCACGCAACGATACCATTTCCCGCATCGTTCCTGCTTTGAAAGAACAGGCTGGAGTAACTCTTAACCGTGCTGATACACGTTATGTAGTAACGGAATACGGCATTGCCTACTTGCATGGGAAAAACATCAGGGAAAGAGCCATGGCCTTAATTGCCATAGCTCATCCCAAATTCCGGCCATGGTTGATTGAAGAAGCAAAAAAACGCGGTCTGATTTTCAAAGATCAGGCTTTTATTCCCGGGAAAAAAGGCGAGTATCCCGAAGATTTGGAAACATACATTACAACAAAAACCGGGCTGCAGATTTTTATCAGGCCTGTTAAAATCAGCGATGAAGGCCTTTTAAAAGATTTTTTCTATTCTCTTTCCGATAAGAGCATCGAAAGAAGATTCCTATCGTCCCGCAAAGACATGCCGCATGAAATACTTCAGAATTTCGTAATTATTGATTACACGAAAGAAGTTTTACTGGTAGTCATCAGGGGAGATCGAGATAACCCGATGATTGTTGGCGTTGGCCAATATGGAATTGATGAAAGCAGTCATACCGCCGAAGTTGCCTTTGCCGTTCGTGACGACCAGCAAAATTCGGGAATAGGTTTTGAATTATTAAAATATCTTACTTATCTTGCCAAAAGACAGGGCTTGCTCGGTTTTACCGCCGATGTCCTCGTTGAAAACAAACCCATGCTGCATGTTTTTGAAAAAGGCGGTTTTGATATAAAAAGAAAAATTGACAGCGGTGTTTACGAATTATCACTTAAATTCAAAAAATAAATCATCAAAGGAGTTTTGCGATTGTTTAATCCCAATGTTTTTAGAGAATACGACGTAAGAGGAGTTGTAGACAAAGACTTAAATGAAGAATTTGTTCTCAAACTGGGCCGGGTTATAGGAACCTATGCCGCCAAAAACAGAATAAAGAATATGACCATCGGGCGTGATTGCCGCTTGAGTTCCGATGCTTACCACAACTTTTTAATCAAAGGCCTCAATGCCTCCGGCATCAACACAATTGATATCGGACTTTGCGCTACTCCCATGCTTTACTTCTCCATTCGTCATCTTCACGTTGGAGGAGGAGTTATGATCACGGGCAGTCATAATCCACCCGAATTCAACGGTTTCAAAATATGCATCGGCCACAGCACCATTTACGGCGAAAACATTCAGGAACTGAGAAAAATCATGGAAACCGGCAAATATGCCAAAGGCAGCGCTTCATCCCGGCAAAAAAACATTTCCAAAGATTACGAAAATTACCTTTTTGCCAAATTTAAAATCAAAAGAAAAATTAAAGTCGTTGTTGACGGCGGCAATGGCGTCGGAGGGCACTTTGCCCTTCCCCTCTTAAAGCGTTTAGGTTGTGAAATTATCCCTATTTATTGCGAGCCGGACGGCAATTTCCCCAATCATTTTCCCGATCCTACCGTGGAAGGAAATTTAGTTAAACTGATTAAATTAGTACGCAGTAAGAAAGCAGATTTAGGGATAGCTTTTGACGGTGATGCCGACCGCCTTGGCGTAATCAGCAACAAGGGTGAAATTATCTGGGGTGACAAACTGCTGCTTCTTTTCGCCCGCCATATTCTCAAGAAGAATCCCGGCGCCTCGATCATTGGCGAAGTAAAATGTTCGCAGACTTTATTTGACGACATCGAAAAACATTACGGCAAACCCATAATGTGGAAAGCGGGACATTCGTTAATTAAAGCGAAAATGAAAGAAGAAAAAGCTTTGCTGGGTGGGGAAATGAGCGGCCATTTCTTTTTTGCCGACCGCTATTTCGGTTATGATGATGCCATTTATGCAATGCTCAGATTACTGGAAATTCTCTCCCTGACAGGGAAGAAAATAAGCGAACTATTTGCCGACGTACCCAAGACCTATGCTACGCCGGAAATCAGAGTTGATTGTGCTGATGATAAAAAAGCGGAAATTGTAAAAAAAATCAAAAAACATTTTCAAAACACACCCGGCATCGTTGAAATTGACGGAATACGCATTCCTTTTAAAGATGGATGGGCTCTGGTACGTTCCTCCAATACCCAGCCGGTAATTGTCCTGCGCTTTGAAGCCACATCGAAAAAAAGCCTGCAAAAAATCCGTGACGAAATCGAGCCATTGCTT
>DCVU01000073.1:4303-7190 GCA_002327415.1 Smithella sp. UBA2180 | reverse complement strand
TTGGCTTAAAGTTTATATACCATAAATCAAATTCATTATATTGGAGGATTGTTATGAGAAAACAAATTAAGTGGACTTTATTTTTCTTACTGCTCATCGTCTTTACAATTACCTCATTAAGTCTGATGCATGTGTAAATAAAAGCTATACACAGTCTGATCAGCAGACATCCCTGATTTAGTTATTTATCAGGTCTTTACGAATAAACTGCTTGAAAAAAATGTGAACCACCAGTATAATACAATGTATTTCAGAGAGAAACAAATACGGAGATTACCGAAAGTATTAGATAGGTAATTACCAGCGCCTGAAGCCAAAGTGTTTCGTTTTTCTAATGCATCGACTGTTGGTAAAAGGTTTTATTTATTTCAGCTAGGCAATGGTTTTTTTATGATCGGGACCGATATTCCGAAGCGTGAAACGAGAGACCTGTGGGTGGCAATTGCTATTGCCCTTTCCCTAGGTGTATATCACCTGCTCTTCAATATTATTTCATTCTTACAGTATATCTCATATCACTACTATCAATGGGTGAGCAATTTGCTCTTCTTCTGGATACTTGCCCTGTTATTGGTTGCTTACCGGCGCTGGCGCAATGCGGTCTATAGGCAGAGAAAATTATGCAATATTCTGGCAAGCATTAAGACGGAAGTTATCATGGTGGTTGATTCCCACCACCGGATTCAGATGGTCAATGAAAGTGTAAATATTTTTGGTTTTTCTCCGGAGGAGGTAATTAAGAAGACGACGGATTTACTCTACCTCGACCGTCGGGTGGATAAAAACCGTCCCACCGAGATATATGATGCTATTAATAAGATTGGTTTTCATATCGGACAGGCAACTGGCCGGAAACGCACTGGCGAAACTTTCCCCTTGGAGATTATGACCGTACCACTTAAGGGGAGCGAGGGTGTTGTTGTCGTGATCAGGGATATCACCGAGAGAAAGCAAATAGAGGAAAAGATCCGGCAGATGGCCTACCATGATTCCCTAACGGGTCTTCCCAACCGGAAACTCTTCTCCGATCGCTTGAATATTGCTATAGTCCAGGCCCAGAGAAATCAAAAAAAAGTGGGAATTGCAATGCTCGACCTCGACAATTTCAAGGATGTGAATGACACCTTGGGCCATACTATAGGGGATCTCTTTCTCAAGGCAACGGCAGAACGGCTACATGCAGCTCTAAGGAAGGGTGATACCATTGCTCGCTTCGGTGGCGACGAGTTTGTATTGATACTCCCGGACATAGAGACAATAGAAGATGCAATCCAAATTGCACAGAAGATCGTTGACAGTTTTTGTAAGCCCTTCCTCATTGACACCCATCAACTCGTTGTAACAACGAGTATCGGCATCGCTATCTATCCCGATGATGGAACAGATGATGATATACTCCTAAGAAATGCCGATATTACCATGTATCAAGCCAAGAAAGCGGGGCGGGCCCGATACCAGCTCTGTAAAAAGTCCTGAGATGCGATACAAACCGTGCGCTATGCGGCAACGATGATCGCTCCGGGAGTAAATTGCGATATACGTACTTTTGAGATATCTACCTACTTACCTTTCTTCTCTCATTCACTCCTCTTTGCCAATTTCAGATTCTTCCGCAGAAAAATAATCATGCAGACCGTCATAAATATAGAGAACCGCTTTAACGTAAACGTCGCTGTGGTTGTAAGCAAAAACGGCTTTGTACTTGCTGCCGTAATCGCCGATGTTTTCTCCTGATAGGTTATTCTTATAAAGGTAATTTTCCACGCTGAAGATTGTATCTTCTATGTCGAAAGGATCTATATCATCGTCAAGCCCGTTTGAATCTATGAAAAATGCCTGCAGGGAAGAAGGAATAAACTGTCCCCATCCTATTGCGCCGGCATATGAGCTGGTGAAATACTGCGGCGGATGACCGGTCTTTAATGAAAATTTGTAAAGAGCCGTGATTTCCCGAACGGCAAATTTTGTCCGGTTCGTGAAAATATATTGAGACATTAAAGAATTGAAAGCGTAGAATTTGCCGCGCTGTTGATGATCGGCAAAATTGGTTTCGATGCCGATAATGGCGGCGATCAATTCCTTGTGGATTCCGTGCTTCGCCTCGGCGCGTTGGAAGAGCTCAAGGCGGTCTGCAATGAATGGCTTTCCTTTTTCGATTTTGGCATTCACACCTATGCGGGCGAAGTACCAGGAGATATCGTGCTTTTTGTCATGATCGGTCTGCTTTTCCGCTGATTTTTGAAAATATTGATCTATATTGGGATGAATTCGAAAAGTTTCATTTTGAATCTGTTCATCAAACCATTCTCCGGGTACTCCGTTCATGATCAGATGATTCTTCAGTTCTTCAATTTTAACCGGGATAGCTGAATCTGGTATTTTCTTGACCTGCATAGTTTCGGATGCGCAGCCCACCAAAAAAAAGATCATGAAGACTATGATTGGTGAATATCTTAATTTCATTTTGTGTGCTTCATGTATGAAAAATAGTTTATTTTACCCCGTTAGAAGAGTAAAGTTCTTCTAACATGAGATTTACTAGACAATGAACTATGTTGTCAAATCTTTTCAAGACTAATTATTTTCACTTTTTCAAAATGATGCATGTTCTTGTAATCACGTTATGGTTAATGTATAAATTATCCAGACTATGATAAAGAAACAAGACATAATTGCGGAAGCCAAACGGTTGAAATTTGCCGATATCGGTTTTACTGACGCCCAGCCTTTTGCTTCTCAAAAGGAATATTTACTGGCGCACCAGGAGGAATATGGCTGGGCGGAAGCAATCGGTTTGGGTTTGATTGCAGGAACGGATCCCAAGAATATTCTCCCACAAGCGAAATCAATAATCGTATTACTGGAATCTTATTTCGAAGAATCTTAC
>DCVU01000073.1:0-4203 GCA_002327415.1 Smithella sp. UBA2180 | reverse complement strand
CTCCCGATGAACCGGATGTCACTATTGGCTGTCCCGACTGGTGCCGCAGTGCCTGCGTGGCGGCTTGTCCTACCCACGCTCTCAAAGGAAGTAGAAAGATTGACCCGCGCCGCTGTATCTCTTTTTTAACGTATTATTGCGATGGGCTTACTCCACGTGAACTTCGTGAACCTATGGGTATGAATATTTATGGATGTGACCGCTGCCAAAATGTTTGCCCCCGCAATACCCCTTGGATGACCGGGGAGAAACCGCAAAATCCACGGGTTTTAGCAAAAGCCGCTAATTTCGATCTTTCCAGCCTGCTGCATATGGATAAGTCATACTTCGAACAGAAAATCTGGCCTCATATGTTCTACATGTCCGCTGATGATCTCTGGCGCTGGAAGATGAATGCGGCTCGCGCCATGGGCAATAGCCTTAATCCGGATTACGTTGCTGATCTTATCCGCGCGTTCAAAGAAAATTCCGATGATCGCGTCAGAAGCATGATAGCCTGGGCTTTAGGGCGTATCGGTAATAAAGAGGCAATGGTCGTACTGGAAAAGTTTTCTCAAGACAGCAAGGGTATAGTTAAGGAAGAAATCGGACAGGCTATGGCATCAAATAAACAGGCAAGATACTAATCTTCTTCAATCGAGATATCTATTATTTCAACGTTGCGTGTACCGCCTGGTGTTTGCACACTGATTTCACTGCCGATTTTTTTACCAATGAGAGCTCTGCCGATGGGAGATGTTACGGAAATCTTGTTTTGACTAATGTCGGATTCATAAGGTCCGAGCAGTTGATATTTTATTTTTTCGCTGCTATCGATATCTTCCAAACTTACGTAACAGCCGAAAACCACTTTGTCTGCTTTCAATCCTTTTATATTAATAATGTTGGAGAGGGCCAGTTGATTCTCCAGCTCCTGCACCTTTCCATACAGAAAAGATTGTCGTTCCTTTGCGGCGGAATATTCTGCATTTTCGGAAATGTCGCCGTGTGCGCGCGCAACTTCAATATCACGAACATTTTCAGGAATAGATATGTTTTTTATTGTTTCCAGATCTTTTTTCAATCTTTCAAAGCCTGCTTTTGTAATAGGTATCCTTTGCATAACAACTCCAGATTGCTTTACTATGTCCTGGCGTGATCTTTTAAAACAACGGGCAGGATAATAACTTGGCCTTTGTTTAATAAAGAATATGTGCCCTGTCAAGAAACATTTGATGGCTCTGTTCATCCGATTGTGCTATTTAAAACCAATTCTAACTCAAAGCGCTATCTTTGTTGGCTTCGTCGTCTGCTTCTCCTTGCCCCGCTGAAGCGGGACAGTTCCCAATAGCCAAAGGCCATTGGATAATTCGGCTTACAAAATTCAGTTCACTTTGTTCCTGAATTTTGAGTCTCATTACAACTAGCGAATTACAAACTGTAATTCTAGTTTTACTGCCGTCTCGATATCATCTTTGATTTAGAAATGGTATAAGTTAAGATAAAAAATAATGGATTGCATAAAGCATGCTTGATAAATTCAACAGAGAGATAAATTATCTGCGCGTTTCCATAACCGACAGGTGCAATCTGCATTGCAGTTATTGCCGTCCCAAAGAAGGGATTTCTTTGCAGGGGCATGACGATATTCTGCGCTATGAGGAAATAATCCGCATCGTTTCAGTTGCCGTGAAAATGGGATTGGTCAAGGTGCGGGTAACAGGAGGTGAACCGCTGGTCCGCAAGGGCTTTGTTAATTTTATTGCCGAACTGAAAAAGATCGACGGTTTGCAAGACATAAGCCTGACAACAAACGGCATTCTTCTGGAAGAATTTGCCCAAAATATTTTTGATGCTGGTATCTGCCGCATCAACATCAGTTTGGATTCTCTTAATAAAGATAAGTATTCCCGCATTACCAATGGCGGAGATTTGGATGCCGTTTTGCGCGGAATTGCCCGGGCTGAAGAAGTCGGTTTTGCCCCGATAAAAATCAACACAGTTGCCATTAAAGGTTTTAATGATGATGAAGCTCTGGACTTTGCCCGACTAGCCGCAGACAAACCATTTCAGGTTCGATTTATTGAATTAATGCCGGTTGGAAAAACAAATCTGGATTACGGTGAAGATTATATGCCGACATCGCAATTAATTGATAAAATCAGACAAAGCTACAAACTGGAACAGATAAAAAACAAGAAAAATAAATCCGATGGTCCGGCCAAAATATATAAGATAAAAGGAGGACGTGGTGAAATCGGTTTTATTAATCCGGTGAGCGACCATTTTTGTTCAACCTGTAACCGTTTGCGCCTGACTTCTGATGGTAAATTGAGGGTTTGCCTTCTTAACGAAAAAGAAGTTGACTTGAAAACGGCTCTACGGGAAAATTGCAGCGATGCGGAATTGGAAAAACTTTTCTGGGATGCCGTATTACTAAAACCTAAACAACATGATCTGATCTGCACGGAAAACAGTTTAAAGAAATGCCGTAATATGTCGGCGATCGGCGGTTGAAAACAGAAATCAAAAGAATTTATTTTATAAAAAACAAGGTATAAATTTTCATACATAATTTAATATAAAATTCGCCGGAGACAACGGAAATGTTTTCAGATCAAAAGTCAACCCAATTATCCGATGAACAACTGAAGACACTGCGAAGAAATTATATTATTTCGCGTCAGAAAGAACTGATTCTGGATTTGGTAGTTCCGCTGACTGGTGAAAGAATTCTGGACGTGGGCTGTGGCGCTGGAGAAAATTTACAATTTTTTCAGGATAAATGGTGTTCTTTAACGGGAATTGATTCTTCCAAAGAAAAGCTGGATGTTGTCCGGCAAAAATACGGAGACCGCGTCGAACTGATTCTGGCTCAGCCTGAAGACATTCCTTTCTCCGACAATGAATTTGACGTCGTAACCTTGATTAATGTTCTGGAAGTCTCTGATAATCCCCGAAAAGTAATTGAAGAAGCAATCAGAGTCTGCTGCGGCCGTGTCTTTATCGGATTTATAAATAAATATTCTTTTGTGGGCACAAAGCAGAGATTGAAAGAAATGTTTGGTTTTCCCCTTTCACGGAAAATGCGCTTTTTTAGTTTTCCTGAAATTAAAACCATGGTAAAAAATTGTGCCGGCGATACCGCCGTTAAATGGGGCAGTGTCATTTATTTTCCCAATATTGTGCATTATCTTTTCGATAAACTGGAGGAAAATTTCCCCCTCCGAAAGAATCCTTTTGGCGCTTTTGTTGGCGTGATATTTCCCGTTAAATACATTTACAGGACGGCGCAGAACCCGATTATGGAATCATTTAAACTCGAAGCTAAAGCCAGAAATGCAGCTCCTGAAGCTATCCGGGAAATATTGAGGCAGGCGGATAAATGATTAAAGAAGCTATGCTATATGAAAAACTTTCTGAGGGGCAGGTGCGCTGCAATCTGTGCGCACACAGATGTGCGATTAAGCCCGGTAAACGTGGTGTGTGCGGAGTAAGAGAGAATAAAGAAGGTGTTTTATACTCATTGGTTTATGGAACGCTGATAGCCGAAAATATTGATCCTATCGAAAAAAAACCTTTCTTTCATGTTTATCCCGCATCCCGTTCCTATTCCATTGCCACGGTGGGATGCAATTTCAGCTGTGATTTTTGTCAGAATCACGACATTTCACAAATGCCGCGTGCCACGCGCATGATAAGCGGCGAAGATTTTTCGCCTGCGGAAATTGTTGCACGGGCGAAAAAAAGCGGCTCTGCAACAATCGCCTATACCTACACTGAACCAACAATATATTTTGAGCTGGTCTATGATACCGCGAAAATCTCTGTTGAGAACGGTTTGATAAATGTTTTTGTCACCAACGGTTTTATGACAACCGAAGCAATTGAAACGATAGCTCCTTATTTATCAGCTGCCAACGTGGATTTGAAATCTTTCCGCGATGAATTTTACAAAAAAAAGTGCGGCGCAGGCTTAAATCCGGTTCTGGAAAGTTTGAAAAAAATGAAAGAGAAGGGGATCTGGGTTGAGATAACCACGCTGCTTATTCCTACTTTAAATGACAGCGAAGAAGAATTAAAAGATATTGCCGGATTTATTGCCGGACTAGGAGTCGAAACTCCCTGGCATATAAGCCGTTTTCATCCTCAATTCTAAATGCAGGATCTGCCGGCAACTGCGATTGCCACGTTGCATCGCGCTGTAGAAATCGGGAAACAGGC
>DCVU01000036.1 GCA_002327415.1 Smithella sp. UBA2180 | reverse complement strand
CCAAAATACTGTTTCTTCTTCCAGTTGTGTTCTTTTTTCGACTTTCCGGCCCACCAAAAATCATTGTGCAATGTTGGGACATTGGAATATTCAACAGTGCTGACCGGATAAGCATTAATAAACGCGCTGAGTAATGGTTTGCGGTCGCATCCAACAATCAGCACCTTTGAATTTATTGACGCTTCTATTTGCCAGCCTATCCATTTATAAAACATTATTCATTTCACCTTTAGGCATAAGCGCTATTGTATTTCTGATACCGTTACAAACTGGGCATTTTGCATAATCAGCCTCGTTAAACGGTTCTCCACAACAGCATAATTTTTCCTCGTCCGCTTGAACGGCTGGCGCATCCCATCCTCTCATGGGTTTTATTTCAACCCCGACAAATTCACATCTGTCATATCCGTATTCAGACCGCCCACCACTGGTTAAACAAGCCTCAATTTCCGCGTTTTCAAAATCAATGGTAAAAAAATCTGCCCCCTCGCATCCTGACACCTGGTCTTTAAATTGATGCTTAATAATCATTGTTAGCATTTTTTATTTCTCCCCCCGAATTTTTACAACCTTCGAATTTATCACCGGCTCAGCTTCCATCAACCGGCGCTTGATATCCAATTCCGCCTTCGCCACAAAGCACAGCCACGGCGTTCCCGCGATTGTTTGGACCATCCGCATTGTTTCGGCTCCCAAAAATTTTTTAAATCGTTCGGCGCTGGGCCGAACTTCACAATTCGGTAAGGGCGATGGCTGGCTATCATTTGTCGGCCTCGATTCTGGCCTTGATGTAATCACAGCAGGCCCACCAGCTCACAGCGTACGCATCGGAATGTTTTTTATATTTTATTCTTACTTCTTCAACGGCCTTTAAACACCGCTCCCGCTCAATCCGGGTTGCAGAATCGACTGCGCTTTCAGTAGTTTTTAATTTTCCGTCTAAATCATAACTCAGGCTCATATCGCACCTCTCAATTTTACTCTCCAGACCCAACGTGCCGCCCTTATTTGGCGCGGGGGCGTTATCCTCTGCCTTTTCTTCTTTTCGCGGTTCTCCCGATAAAGCCGGACTTGCTGAACGATGCCCGCCGATAAAAAGTTGCCGCAAACACATTGGTCATTAAAACAATCATCAATTTAAATTTGGATTCCATTGCAAGCCTAACGTCAAGCCACGACTCGCGGAGTTCTTCTATTTTGGCCTTCATATTAAACCATGCGTATGGGTCAATATCGTCGTCTCTTTTTGTTGAATAGACATTGTAAGCAGGCCAAAAGCAATCAGATGAATATGTGGCGGTGGATGAACTCGCGCTGGTGGTGCAATCCATTGTGCAATTGGTGCAATTATATTGGCAAGAGATCAATTATCGCCTTTCGCTACCGAATTGCAAAGCGGTAGCAGGCCGGTAGCAGTCGGTAGTGTTTTCTTCGCGCAGCCGTTCAATTTCTCTCCATAGATCATTAACAAGATACATTGTCCCCATATGTACGCCAATGGGCTGGCCGGGCAACGACATTGAATTAAATTGGCCTACTCTTTTCTTTAAATCATCCATCCTGTTCACCCCCTGTCCCAAAGCGGCTTATAAGTCTTCCTTTTTTTTGGCCTCTTCCAGTTCCTTAATCCGGTCTTCATGATACTTAAATGGAAAACCCATTGCATCAGCTTCAGCGATACAGACATGGTGGCTATCAATAATTAAATCTAAAATCCTGGGGTCTTCCAAAACGCTTTGTTTTTCATTTTCTGTAAATTGGATGTCCATATCCCTTACCCCTTCCCAATAGAAATAATTTTTGTTTCATCCCGTTTCACCGGCTCCGATCCTTTCTGAAATAATATCCCCCTTTCATGCATACACCTCCCCTGTAAGATTTTTCATCATTACAGGGTGGAATCGTAAAGTTATGTGAGGGGGATTTCAAGGGTTATTTCTCGCATTCTGGTTTATCCGACGGTTCATAAATAACATGCTTCCTCAAAAGCTGTTTTATGCCCTCCATCGCGGCCCGCTGGGTAATGTTTTCAGCAAAACCAAACGCCCCAGCTTCGGAAGCTTCACGGATGGCGTCACCCCCGAAAATGCGGCCCAATGCGGCCATATCTTCGGGGTCATTCCTGTCCGCAGTAAATATTGGTTCCGGCATTCTATCTTTCATCCTTGCCTCGCATTTCTCGCGTTGTGTGCTGCATGAAATACAGCCCGCGCCACGGCAAAAGCGGCAATTCCAATAAGCGCCTTTGATAGTCATATCCCCCTCACTAATTCGCTAAGATCAAACTCGTCAATTTCACTCACAACGGTTACGGCCTCCATCAGCGTCAGGCCATTTCTCATTAACAATTCTAAAAAAATAGAGACTGTTATCATTCGCCCACCTCTTTTCCGCAGATATCACACACCCACTTGCCCCTCTGTATGTCCGCATCTACAGCCATGCTTTGGCTCGGGTGGTTGCAAAACCCGCAAGCCTCACATTGGCCGATGAATCCAAAACCGTCTTGATCTGGAAATTTGTGTCCGCACTTTGGGCAGGTTATTTTGTCGCTCATCTGGGATCAATCCTTTCGATTATTTCCCTTGCTTTTTCAGCGTCATCATCATCAGGGAAGAAATCAAGCCCGGCGCAAAAAGCAAGCCGTTTAATAAGTTCGAACATTTCCGGCGCTGCGGCTATCAGACGGGCGTTGGCAAGATTTTCATTGTGATAATCTTTTAAATTTGATTGATACCCGCCTGTTGAGCAAATCCCGCGATTGTTTGGCCCAACAACATGAGCGGATGCTATCAATGATATTCCCCATGGGCCGGGCGTGTGTTTTATTTTATCGGTCATTCCCATTCCCCTCCGTCAAACTTTTCGCACCACTCGCCAATCCTGATTTCATCCCCGGTCAGTCGGCAAAACCACTCAAACCCCTCGGTGATTACGCGCGTCTTGGAATGGATGCAGGTTAGGCAGGATTCGGGCAT
>DCVU01000022.1 GCA_002327415.1 Smithella sp. UBA2180 | reverse complement strand
CCGGCGATCAATTTATTTAAATTATCCACGTAGGCTTTGTGATGTTTGCCGTAATGGAAATCTAAAGTATTGGCGCTGATGACAGGCGCTAACGCATCTTTCCCAAATGGGAGTTCCGGTAATGATATGGCCATAGTTATTCTCCTTTATGTGTTTTTATAGGGTCCAATTGTTATTTTTATAATAGGTCGCCTTTCCAGTTTGTCAAATTTAATTTATATTTAAGCCAGTTGATGTGAATGAAGGTAAAAACAGCGAAAATCAATGATGGAAGGGCAACCTCCCGGCCAAATAGAATAAGTGCTATGCCACCGGCCAATCCGCAGTCTTTCATTGTACCCATAAGAAGAAAAGAAGTAATCTTGCTTTCATTACTATGAAAATAAAGCCCGATTTTTCTGATAGTGAAAGCGAAGAAAAAAGTGCTGACAAAAGCAATCAAAGCAATGACAAAAAGGTCGGAAGACCAATGCATAAAAATATTTCTGCCGCTTGCCGTTATCGTGTAAAATACAATGAAGAAACAATAATCAATTATTGTTTCTTCATATTGCTCAATAATTTTATCCCATTCTTTATCGATAGCAAGCCGGGAGAGGATGAGCGGCAGTAAAATCAATCCCAGAACTATTACGATGATATTCCAATAATTCGGAATTATATATTTTAAAAATCCCAATCCTATTAACGGTATAATCAGCAGAGCGCCTAAATAAGCCCCGGCCAGGCTGGTAAAAACTGATTTTTTTTCAATGTGCGATAAATTGCCCAGAAGAATTATGTCTAACGAAGGCGGCATGGCGGCGATTAATACCATGCCTATCCAGAACTCCTGTTTTTGGATCAAAAAAATACTAGTCAGAATAATGAAGTTTCCCAAAACAAGGTAATTCATGATATTGCCTCGAATGGAAGCTGATAAAAGCGGGCCGGGCCGGCGAAAGAAACCGCGGGGAAATCTAAGTAATGTAATGGTTAGAATTATAATCAGCGCCGGAAAGATCAGCATTCTGCCGATGAGGAATCCCTGCGGTAAGGTTATACCGCAAATCAGAGCCAGTAAAAAAATCAAGTTAGAGCGATAAAAGAGATTGGCAGAAAAAGCCATCTTGTTTTACCTCGGCAAAGGCAGTATTTTTTTAGCTCCGAAAATAAACAAGAGAAAACCGATGTTGAAAATAACTATAGTTCCTCCCGCCGGTAAATTCAACAAAAAAGCCAGAATAATCCCGCAAATTACTGATAAAATAGAAAAACAAGCGGCGGCAACAATGGTTTTTCTAAAGCTTATGGATAGCTGCAAAGCAGTTAAAGGCGGCAAAATCAACATTGCTGAAACAAGCATAATACCTGCTACTTTCATGGCTAAAACTGCTGCGATTGCCGTTAGTAGAAAAAGAATTACATTGATACGTTTTGTCTTAACACCCATTGTCTGGGCCAGTTCTTCGTCAAAAGTGACAGCAAAAAGATCATCATAAAAAATTATTACTGTGGCGGCGACAATAATAAAAACAATCAAAGAGAGAAAGAGTTCGGTTTGCGTAACCGTGAGGATGTTGCCGAAAAGATAGCTGAATAAATCAACATTATACCCGTTGGATAAACTTACCAGAATAATACCTGTGGCGATGCCGAGAGAAGAAACGATGCCGATGGCCGCGTCTCCGTGGATGCGCTGGGAATGAGTCAATTTGAGAATAGCCAGAGATGAAAGCATCACTAAGGGTAGGGCGGCCAATGTAATGTAGGCAGGGCTTACGCCGAGCAGAATTACAATGGCAACACTGCCGAAGGTAGTATGGGCAAGCCCGTCACCGATCAGAGAAAAACGGCGCAAGACAAGAAACACTCCCAGTATGGAAGAAATGGCAGCGATCAGGATACCCGCCAAAATGGCACGTTGAACAAATTCATAATTAAGTATATCTCCAATGCCCATTAAATGTTGCTCCCCGATTTATCGTGCTGATGACAAATCATATGCTGACTGACCGGTCCAAAGAAACCGGCCATATCAGGTGAAGCGCAAAAATCTTCGAATGTTCCCGAAAAGATTACTTTCTTGTCGAGATAAAGAAGATTGCAGGCGTATTTGCCGATAACGCCCGTGTCATGAGTAACCAAAACAATAGTCGTACCGTTGGTGCGGTTCATCTCATCTGTAAGTGAATAGAAAATTTCTCTTGTTTCGGGATCAAGAGCCGTCGTTGGTTCATCGAATATGAGCAAATCCGGCTGACTGATTAAAGCCCGCGCCAGCATTGTTCGCTGCTGTTCGCCGTAAGAGAGTTCACCGATCAGGCGGGCGGCAAGGTGTGCAATTCCCATCATTTCCAAAGTACGCTTTAAGGCGATCGGAGTTCTTTTCTTCATGCCCAATTGAACGATTTCTTCTACAGTACTGGGGAAGTGATTATTCAAGGCGCTTATTCGTTGAGGCAGATAACCGATTCTGTTCCACTGATGAAAAGAAGTCAGCGGCTGACCAAAAATATTGACGTGTCCCTTTTGCGGCTGCAGGATACCCAGAATATTTTTAATAAGCGTGCTTTTACCGGATCCATTGGGTCCGGCAATGCCCAGATAATCGCCTTTTTTTACGGCAAAGGAAATATCGCTGATGACTTCCAGGCCGCTGTAGCAGAAGGTTAAATTATCAACGCTGATGACATTCATGGACATTGCAATCCTTTTTTTAAATTAGTCAAATTTTGTTCCATTAATGAAATAAAAGATTCGCCGCTTTTAATGTTTGTTTTACTGACATCATGCCCGTTATTGAGTTTCAGCAAACCGGCACCTGTTTCATCGGCAATCATTTGGGCTAAACGGGGGCTAATCATGTTTTCATAATAGATACAGGGAACCTTTTCTCTTTTTACTTGTTCAACCAGAGCAATCATCTTTTGCGGTGAAGGTTCCGCGTCAGCCGATACGTTATAAGCCGCAATATATTTCAAATTATATCTTTTGGCCAGATAAGCAAATGCCCAATGACCGGCATGCAAAATTGTTTTCGTTTTGCACCCGGTTAGTTCTGTGCGATATCGTTGATCCAGAGCGGTTAGCTTAAGCTTGTAATTACGAGCATTTTTAAAATAATAATCACTGTTGCCGGAATCCTTTTTAATAAATGCGGCGGCAATATTATCGATCATTTTTTTGGCGTTATCCATATCCAGCCAGATGTGCGGGTCAAATTTGGAAATATGATTTCCATGATCTCCATCCTCTTCATTAAACGGCAGCAAGAAAGCACCGGCTCCGGTTTCTATAGCCAGCATATTGGTATTTTTTTCAGCGGCATTAATGATTTTATATGCCCACTGTTCCATTTCGAAGTTGGTAAAAAGGAAAATATCCGTTTTGCTGACCTGTATTATATTCTCGGGCTTCAATTCGTAATGATGAGCATCTGTCCCCGGTGGCAGAAGCATGGTTACCTTTATTTTATCCCCACCGATATTGCGGGCAAAATCGTAAATAGGAAAAATTGTGGCAATTACCTTTAGTTTTTTATCTTCTCTGTCTGATTCTTTTGCCGGTTGGCAGGAGGACAGAAGAAAGGATAACAAAAGGAGAAAGATCAGAGATGTCTTTTTAATATACATAATTATTCTTCCCGTTGATGCAATGATGTTTTTGTTTTTGCCGTGTTCCGGCAGCAGGCGCAAAGTCCGGATATATTGATTTCGATGTGATCAATGCTGTAATCATCTTTAGATAAAATTAACTCCGGCGCCTTGGTGAAAGGCAATGGCGCCAGACAAGTGAGCGCTCCGCAATTTCGACAACTGAAATGGGGATGCAATGGATTCTCTAAAGTAGCTATTTCAAAATAATTAGCGCCACCGGCTGACGCGATTTTCCGAATAATGCCACGTTTTCTGAAAAGAGATAAAATGCGATAAACCGTTACCTTATCAATGTCGGCTTCCTTTTCGATTGACTGGCGAATAGTGCTTACACTAAGCGGCTTTGTTGCTTTGAGTAAAATATTCAAAACAGCAAGGCGTTGCGAAGTTTTAGAAATGCCGGCATTTTGCAAAGTAAGCAAGGCATTCCTATGCTTTGAATTTGTGACCATGACGGACTATTATCAAAAATGCAACCGAGTTGCAACAATTATAAAGTTGAAACATTTCGGAAAATGAAAAAAACAAGCTGATTGATTCATTTCGTGGTATAAATTAACATCAAATAAAAAAGGGGATGATTTATGAAACCAATCGGACCGTTAATGTGGGAACATAGATTGATTGAAAAAATGCTTGCTTCAATGATGCGTCATATTGACAATATTGAGAAGGGCAAGAAAGTAAATCCTCTCATCATAGATATCGCCGTTGATTTTGTGCGCACTTACGCCGACCGCACCCACCATGGTAAGGAAGAGGAAATTCTCTTCAGAGATCTGGCCAAGAAAGATCTTACGCCGGAATTAAAGACCATCATGCAGGAACTGCTTGACGAGCATGTCTGGGGCAGAAAAACAACAGCCGCGCTGGTTGCGGCCAAAGCAAAATATTTGGAAGGCGATAAGGACGAATTGCCACGGATAATAGATTTCGCGCGGCAGTTAGGCAATTTTTATCCCAAACACATCGAAAAAGAAGACAAGCGTTTCTTCTATCCCTGCCAGGAATACTTTGACAAAGACGAGCAAAAAAATATGCTTGCCGAATTCTGGGAATTCGACCGCAAAATGATTCACGAAAAATATAATAAGATCGTCGAAGAATATTCCTCGTTAACGTGGTTTTAAAAAATCCACTGTTTGGGGCTGTTCAAAAATGTTCAGATGCAAGGCGCGCAGTGAAACTCGAATTACAGTTATACAGTAAACTGGAATTCGTTAGTTGAACTGTCCCGCTTCGTCTGGGCAAAAAGCCGGATCGCGAAGCGTATATGGAAATACGTTGAGCGGTACGGTTTGCAGCGCAACACAGCAGGTGAGCGTTTTTCAACAGCCCAGCCGACTCTTTAGTATCTCCAGCCCCAGAAACCGAAAGCGGCAATATTCATCAAAATTGGTACGGCGTAAATAATTCCCACGGTAGTCAATTTGGCCTTCATTGATTTCAGGCTGATGACTAAAATAGCAGCAGCAAAGAATATGAAGTAGCCCAAAAAGAAAATCAGCCAGACGCCCTTAAAGGATAAGCTCCAGAACGGATATTCCCAGACAAGTTGTCCGCCGATATTCAAGATGCACTCGACAAAAACACAAAAAGCGCTGTAACTGATTGCCCAGAACCATTTCTCAGGCAGGCCTAAAATTTTCTCTTTTTTGCTCTCGGATAAGGTGTGGTAGTAGATAATTCCAATAATTAAAAACATGAACATGATTTCGATATTCCAGCCCACCAGTGTGCGCAGGGCTGTGTCACCGGGCGTTGTCCAGACAGCCGAACGCTGGGTGAGATACATAACCCAGCCGTTCCATGTTTCATTGAAAAAATCCACGCCGAAAATTGTCAGACCGGCCAGAACAGCATTCCAGTCTTTGGTTTGGCGCGCTTCCTTTATTTCCCGGGTATAAATGTAACAGACAATAGCCAAAAGGGGAATTACATACCATTTGATCATGGAAAGATCCCTAAGTCCGCATAAAGCTTGTTGGGTTGCTTCTGTCATATGACCTCCTTGTGCCTAAGGTGTAGTCAATATCTTTTTGTATATTATACGACGCTTCCTATACTTCAATCAACAAAAATGATTTTCTTGTTATTTCAAATTTATAATAGAATATTATACGTTATTATAGTAATAATAATAAGCTTTTCGAACAAGGGAGGCAGACCGGCATGTATGAAAAAAAACCATGGCTTAAATATTACGGCAATGTGCCCCATGAATTGAATTTTCCAAAAATCAGCATGTATGAATCCGTTGCCCTGGCCGTCTCCGATTGTTACGACCGGGTGGCTTATGATTTCATGGGCAAAAAAGTCACCTACCTCAATTTTAAAAAACAGATCGATCAATGCGCCAACGCGCTCGCCGCCCTGGGATTAAAGAAGGGCGACAGGGTGACCATATCCATGCCCACATCACCTCCGGGAGTCGTCTGCTTTTACGCGGTGAACAAGCTGGGTGCGGTAGCCAGCATGATCCACCCCCTTTCGACGGAAAGCGAGATCGAATTTTACTGCCGGGTGAGCAAAAGCCGCTTCGCCCTGACCATGGACATGTGGCTCAATACCTTTGCCCCTGCTGCAAGACGGGCCGGCGTGGAAAAGCTCCTTATCTGCAAAATGCAGGACTATCTGCCGTGGCACCTAGCGAAACTGTACTGGCTGAAAGCTGGAAGAAAGAACCCTCCGATACCGGCCGATGATCCCATGATCGTGGACTGGAAGAAATGGGTTTTGGAAACCAAGCATCCCCAGGCGCCCAGGGCGGATGTCAACGCGGAAGACCTGGCTGTCATTCTTTACAGCGGCGGCACCACCGGCACCCCCAAGGGCATCATGCTGTCGAATTATAACTTCGTGTCCGAAGGCCTCATGTGCGCGAACTGGGTGGGGATGAATCCCGAATATTCCGACATTCTGGCCATGCTTCCTATTTTCCACGGGTTCGGTCTCGGCGTGTGCGTGAACACCGCGCTGTCCAACGGAGGAAAGTGCATCATGGTGCCGATGTTCGATGCCAACCTTGCCGCAAAGATGATCAAAAAGAAACCCAATTTCCTGATCGGCGTCCCGACACTGTATGACGCCCTCATTAAAAGCGAGAAGTTCAACAAGAGTGATCTCTCCTGCCTTTACGCCTGTTTCAGCGGCGCCGATACTCTGCCCAGGGTGGTCAAGGAGCGCTTCGAGAGCATTGTGGAGCGGCAAGGTGGTAAAGGCGTTAAGCTCCTCGAGGGATACGGTCTGACTGAGGCGGTAACAGCAATCATGGCTATGCCCCTGAGTGAATATCGCGAAGGAAGTATAGGAATTCCCTTTCCGAACATGCTGGCCAAAATCGTGAAAAAGGGAACAACCGAAGACGCTCCGGTAGGAGAGGAAGGCGAACTCTGCCTGCACGGCCCGGCGGTCATGCTGGGATACCTCGATCAGCCAGAGGAGACGGCGGCAGTGCTCAAAACACACTCTGACAATCTCGTCTGGCTGCACACCGGTGACATCGTTTCCATGGATCAGGACGGCTTTTTCTACTTCAAGCTGCGCGAAAAACGCATGATCAAATCTTCGGGAATGAACGTGTACCCCGCTCAGGTTGAAGGCCATCTCTACAAGCACGAGGCTGTCGGCGATTGCTGCGTGGTCGGCATACCCGACGAGGAGCAGGTCGAAAGAGTCAAGGCTTTTGTCGTGCTGAAAAAGGAATTCGCCGCCAAGGCCGGGCCGGACATGGCCAAGGAGCTCATCAATCACTGCCGCAAGGATTTGATCAAATGGAGCTGTCCGAGAGATATCGAATTCATCGACGAAATACCAAAGACCAAGGTAGGGAAAATCGCCTATACAGAATTGCAGAAACGGGAGATTGACCGGCTCCGCGCCGAGGGAAAATACTGCGGCGATAAAACGTCTGAGTAAATGATTTCACCCTGTAAATAATTAAGGATGTTGCACCCGGCAAACTATAATTAAAATCTTAAACCGTTCCCTTTGATCTACCACTCGGCATCTGCTGATAGTCCGGCAAAAGTGGAATTAAAAAAATCGGCGCCAACAATTGAATCATCATAATGCATTTATTAAATCACTCCATCTTTTCAGCGCATGCTCAATTTTCAAATTGTTCCGAGCAAAATCAAAAGCATTGTTTCTTATTTCATCTTCCAGTTTTGAATCCTTCTTGATGATATCGAAATGATGGTCCAAATCACTTAAATCCCGATTTAAAGGAACATAATGCACCCAAGGTTGTAATTTTGAATAATACCATTCTTTGTATGGTCTTTCCTGCAAGAATAAAACTCTCTTACTGAAAAGGAACAATTTCACTCTTGTAGAAAATCCATTACCTTCAACATCAATCAAATATCTCCATTTTTTCACTGTGTCAGGTATACTTACATAGTTTGTGCCGGTCAGTTTATTTGGATTTCTTCTGTTCCATCGGATTTCTTCAATGTCATACTTGTTTTTGTCAGTGTAACGCAACAGGCGGCTTCTGTTGGGGTGTGTTATTGCACCTCGCCAACCCATTAAATTCGATGAAGGAGGAAGATCGCCGAGAACGGCCATTTCCTCTGATATTTGCTCATAATCATCAATCTGAACCTGCACCCAGCTATCAAACGTCCAATCCGGACAGACATGGCTATAGTCTTGTGAACCGGTTGAATAAGCAAAGACCTTCAGGCCCTGATATTCTTTGCCTATATCTTTATCGTCCGTATTAATTAAGATCCAATCAAAATTTTTGAAATTGTATAGTTGATCAGCACGAGATATAATTTTCGCCGTTGATTCATTTCTCGTTTCATAATTCTTTAGACTTTGAAATTCTAACTTTCCGTTTTTCTTAGCGACTAATAAAGCATTAAAGTTTGGATGAAGAATCTGTCTCCTAATATAAAAACCGAATCTATGCAGCCAACTATTATATATTGTAATCTTCATTTTTCTTTTGTGTACCTATCTAAATACACTCTTGATTTTCGATTATATGGTCAAGTCTCATCTCCGTTAATGTAAGCAACCACTTTACTTTTCAACGCCACGTGAATTCAAGATCAGTATCTAAATTATTCGCCTTTCCGGGTTATTTATTCATGAATTCCGGACTTCAAATGCATAGAGGACGGTTTAGTTCCTGACGGGCATTATCTGTAAGTATTTTTAATTGCTCGGCGGGGATACCAAGATTAAGAAATGTTTGATTGATGATTTCCAGGCTGGCTTCAAATTCCGGCTGAACAACATACGTCACACCTTTTTTGTAAAGCGCTTTCATTTGTTCTATCCCTTCCGCACGGGCGATAATATGGATATCAGGATTTAGTTTTTGCGCTTGCGCGACAATTCCCAGCGAAACAACCGCCACAGGAGTTGTAATCAGCAGAAGTTTCGCTTTGGGCAGGGCTGCGGCTTCCAGAATTATTCCCTTGGCGGCATCTCCGAAGATAATTGGGAATTTGCGTAATTTTACTTCCTGACTGCGCCGGGAATTCTGTTCCAGAATAACAAAAGGTATACCGGAGTGGTGCAGGACATTGGCAACGTGCATGCCTACCCGTCCTCCGCCTGCGATAACGATATGATCTTTCAAACCGCTCTTGGGGAAATGTAATGGTTTCAGCTTAAGCGGTTTTATAAAACGTCGGGCAAAAGCATAAAGCGGAGCTGTCAGACCCGATATAAAAGGTGTCAACAGCATAGTAACAATTGTCATTGCCAACACTAAAGAATAGAATTCGGCGGAAATCGATTTTGTTCCGACACCGACCCTGCCAAGAATAAAAGAAAATTCTCCAACCTGCGACAGTCCTAATCCCATTGCCAGAGGAATGACATTGCGATAACCAAACGCCCGGCTTAACATGGCAAAAATCAGTGCTTTGCCCAGCATAACAAGAACCACCAGAAGCGCTATCATTTGCCAGTAGGCAAAAAGAAATCTAATATCCAGCAGCATGCCGATGGACGTGAAAAACAACAAACTGAAAACATCACGCAATGGGATAATGTCGCTTAGCGCCTGATAACCATAATCTGATTCGCTAAGAATAATGCCGGCCACGAATGCACCAAAGGCGAAAGAAAGGCCGAAAATGTAAGTGCCATATCCGATACCCAAACCTATAGCAGCCGTGGCAATCAGAAAAAGTTCGCGCGAATTCCAATTCGCGATATATCTCATCAGGCGCGGAATAACTTTTGTGCCGATAAAAAATATTGCCAGAAGAAATATAGCGGCTTTAACAGCGGCAATTAGCAAAATAGAAAATCCGGATTGAATATTGTTCAACTGTGGCAGAATAATCAGCATCGGCACAA
>DCVU01000035.1:6282-7367 GCA_002327415.1 Smithella sp. UBA2180 | reverse complement strand
TAACTACATTTTTTTGATGGCATAATCTTTTTTAATGAATAATTTAAAAATCTGTTGTCAATTCTATCATCATGCTTTATATTATTATCAGACATTCAAGCTAATTTATTCTGGAAAGGAGATTAATAATGAAAACGTACGCAATGAAATATTTAGAACTGGCGGAGAATCACGCGGAAAAAATAGCAAAGAGATGGGCCAAGGATGTTCAGAAAAACGCTAAAACACCAACATATAAAAGCTTGGATGAAGAAGCAATCATCTATCAATGCGTTCGATTTTATCAAAATTTCAGCAAGATGTTTTTAGATGAAAAAATTACAGACGATGTATTAAGATATTTTCGAAGCTATGCTCAGGAAAGTTATGCCATGGGTATTCCGGCGACAGAGACTATTTACGCGTTGATACTTATGAGACGGCACATCTGGTTATATGCAGATTTTCAGGCAATTTTTAGCTCCGGCATAGACCAGAGGCAGGCGCTTGATACTCTTGGCCGAACAATACTATTGTTCGACTATGCAGCTTATGAGGTGAATAAAGAATATCAGGAACTCATGAATAAAGGGAAAAAATAAAATTAAATCAACTAATGCATCCCTGGTTTTTATATCAGATTTGAACTTATAGAAAGGAGAATATTCTTATGGTAGATTCTATTAAACTTCTTGATGTCGCAGAACAAAACGCCGAGGAAATTGCCGAGCACTGGGCAATAGAGGTTCAAAAAAATAAAAGAACAACACATTATCAAAATATAAAAAAAGAAAAATTGAAAGTCTATGCAGTCGATTTTTACCGTAATCTACGAAGTTTGCTGGTGCCTGATAATCGAATTGAAAATACCCAGAAATATTTTCAGAAATACGCTAAAAAATGTCATGAGCTCGGCCTCCCTTTGCAGGAAGCCATTTATGGATTAACCATGATGCGCCGCCACATGTGGCTCTATGCAGACTTTCAGGCAATTTTTATTGATGCGTTGGAACACAATCAGGCCATCGACGGTATTATGCGGATTATGCTTATGATGGACTACGCTGTATATGAGATCACGCAGTACTATCTTGATAAACAGTAAG
>DCVU01000035.1:0-6188 GCA_002327415.1 Smithella sp. UBA2180 | reverse complement strand
GGGGGTGAATTGTCAAGAAAATGACCTTCAGTCATAATAATTTTAACTTAAGTAAATATTACTAATATATTGATTTTACTAATTAATATAATAATGCTATATAGAAATAAGAAAAAATAATTTCAGAATTTATATAATATATTGACAGAGTTGATTTTGAGATGTATAAAAGTTAGGAAATGACCTTCAGTCACTAAATTTTAGTTTCTTGTTAAAAGCTCTACCAAATACGTGACCATTGGAGCAATTTTAGGAGGAAAAGTTAAATCATCTAATTTTGTATTTTTTTACAGCGTGCTCACGGTAAACATATAAGAATAAACGCTCATTCATAACGAGCAAGAAATATAACAAATAGAAAAGTAAGGAGGATTTTATGGCGAGTTTGTGGATTGATTTAAAGGATATTAAATTCCAATTGTTTGAGGTTTTAAAGATACAAGAAACATTGCTGGGCAAAGGCCGATATGTGGACTGCGATGCTGATACGTGCAACATGGTTCTTGATCAGGCGGCAAAGTTTGCCGAGTTGGAGATTGCTCCCACATATCCTGACGAAGTTCATCGTAAACCAGTCGAAGCAACATGGAAAGATGGAAAAGTAACAACACCTGAATCCTATAAAAGGCTTTGGAAACTTTATTGTGAAGCCGGGTATATGGCCACATCTGACCATCCGGAAGTAGGCGGTCAAGGCTTGCCGGATATCCTCGCAGCTGCATTGTCTAATATGTTTCTGTCATGTAATCAGGCCTTTGTTATGTATGCGGGTCTTTCCCATGGTGCGGCAGTATTGATGGAGGATTACTTCCAGCATCCACTGCGTGATATACTTCTGGAAAAAATGTTTACTGGCGAATGGGCTGGAACCATGTGTCTGACTGAACCGAGTGCCGGTTCCGACGTTGGCTTGCTCAAGTCAACGGCAACGAAGAACGCCGATGGCACCTACTCCATCGTGGGGACAAAGAGCTTCATCTCTGCCGGCGATCATGATTTAACCCCGAACATTATTCACCCTGTTCTGGCCAGAATCGAAGGTGATCCTCCTGGAACCAAGGGCATTTCCATTTTCATGGTTCCCAAATACAGATTCAACGAAAAGGGCGAAATTGGAGAATTTAACGATGTTCAATGCGGCGGCATCGAAAGTAAGATGGGTATCCACGGCAACGCCACCTGTACTCTAAATTTCGGCACGGACAACAAATGCATCGGTTATATCATGGGTGAACCACGCGAGGGTATGCCGATCATGTTCCACATGATGAACGAAGAACGTCAGGGCGTCGGCATGATGGGTGCATCTCTTGCGGGAGCAGCCTATCTCCATGCTCTTGATTACGCTAAACAAAGAATTCAGGGAGCAAACGTCATAGAAACGGCTATGAAGGTTGAGAACCCTAAACCAGTTACAATCATTAATCATCCGGACGTCCGCAGAATGCTGCTTAAAATGAAGTCTACTTCGGAAGGTCTTCGTCTGTTGTGTCTGTTCTGCTATTTCTGCATGGATAATGAATCCAATGCCATGGTAGACAAAAATGAAGAACAGCTGGCATACTGGCATGGTTTTATCGAACTTCTTACACCAATAGTAAAAGCATACAGCACCGACATGGGCATGATGGTTTGCGATATGGCCGTACAGACCTACGGTGGTTATGGTTTCTGCCGTGAATACCCTGTTGAGCAGATGATGAGAGATCAGAAGATCAATCAGATATATGAAGGCACCAACGGGATTCAGGCTCTTGACCTTCTGGGCCGTAAGCTGGGCATGAAGAAAGGCCTTTATTTCATGAACTTGATGGGAATGATCAAGATATCTATTGAAGAAGCCAAAAAGATTGACGCGCTGAAAAAGGAAGCTGAAGTTGTGGACAATGCTTTGAATGCCTTGGGAGCGGCATCTATGGATTTCGGCAAGATGATGAGAGTCACACCTTTCGTCCCCCTGATCGGCGCTTGTGATTTCCTCAACTGCATGGGTGATGTCGTTGTTGGCTGGTTGCATCTTAGAATGGCTATTACTGCCATTCCGAAGCTCGCCGCTGCGGATACTGGCGAACAGGATAAAGCCTTCTATCGCGGAAAGATTGAAGGCGCGAGATTCTTCATTAATCGCACAACAGGGCTTGTCATCCCCAAACTGGAAAACCTGAAGCTGGATGAACAGAGCTGTATGAATATTCCTGAAGAATCATTTGCTGTTTAAGAAGAGATTTAAAAAAAATAACTACGAGCGGGGAGGATCTGCCTCCCCGCTTTTTTTTGTATTATCAAAATACTTCTGTAATCTTATCGTAAATATATTGACAGAAGAAAGATAATCTGTATAAAGATTGACGCTCGGTCATAAACGGGCAAAATAAAGCTAATAGAAATAGTAAGGAGGAGGAGTATATGGCGAGTCTTTGGTTTGATTTAAGAGATATTAAATTCCAACTGTTTGAAGTATTTAAAATAAAAGAAACCTTACTGGGCAAGGGTCGTTATGTGGACTTTGATGTTGAAACATGTAGTATGGCACTCGATCAGGCTGCAAAATTTGCGGAGCTGGAAATTGCCCCTACCTATCCTGACGAAGTTCATCGTCAACCGGTCGAAGCAACATATAAAGACGGCAAGGTAACAACACCGGAATCTTACAAGAGATTATGGAAACTTTATTGTGAAGCCGGTTACGTGGCGATGGCCGATCAGCCGGAAGTAGGNNNCGGTTGATGGAGGATCATTTCCAAAATCCTCTGCGTGATATCGTTCTGCAAAAAATGTACAGCGGTGAATGGGCAGGTACGATGTGTCTGACGGAACCGGGCGCCGGCTCAGACGTCGGAGCTTTAAAAACCACCGCCAAAAGAAATGCTGACGGCACCTTCTCCATTGTCGGTACCAAAAGCTTTATTTCAGGCGGCGATCAGGATCTGTCTCCGAATATTATCCATCCGGTTCTGGCCAGAATCGAAGGTGACCCCAAAGGAACAAAAGGTATTTCCATTTTCATGGTTCCCAAAATCAGATTCAATGAAAAAGGCGAGCTCGGAGAACCAAACGATATATTCTGTAGCGGCATTGAAAGCAAGATGGGTATTCACGGCAGCGCCACCTGTACTATTAATTTCGGCGACAACGGCAAGTGCATCGGTTATCTGATGGGTGGAGAACGCCAAGGTATGCCGATTATGTTTCACATGATGAACGAAGAACGCCAGGCAGTCGGCATGATTGGTGCATCCCTTGCCGGTGCGGCTTATCTTCATGCTCTTGATTATTGCAAACAGAGAATCCAGGGGCAAAACGTCATCGCGATGGCCTTGAAGGTCGAAAACGCTCCTGCAGTTCCCATCATTGATCATCCTGATATTCGCAGAATGCTGATCAAAATGAAGTCCATTTCAGAAGGTCTTCGCGCTTTGTGTCTGCTATGTTATTTCTGCATGGATAATATGTTTAGCGCAATGTTCTCCAAGCAGTTGGACCCTAACGCAAACAAAGAAGAGCTGGATAAACAGAAAGAATATTGGGAAGGAATGATCGAAATTCTCACTCCAGTAGTCAAAGCCTACGCCACGGATATGGGTATGGTGGTCTGTGATCTGGCCGTGCAGAGTTATGGCGGTTACGGTTACTGCCGTGAGTATCCTGTTGAACAGATGATGAGAGATCAGAAAATCAATTCGCTCTATGAAGGTACCAACGGTATACAGGCTCTTGACCTGTTGGGACGTAAGATAGGCATGAAAAAAGGTGCTAATTTCACGAACCTGCTTAACTATACCAAAGATGCTATTGACGAAGCCGAAAAAATCGACACTCTCAAGCCAGAAGCAGCCATCGTCAAAGATGCTTTGACTGCCTGCGGAATAACAGCAAAGGAATTCTCCAAGATGATTGCCGTAACGCCTTTCGTTCCATTGATTGGAGCTTGCGATTATCTTAACTGTCTGGGTGACGCCCTTGTTGGATGGCTGCACCTTAGAATAGCGACTGAAGCCACCAAGAAGTTTTTCGATCCATCAACGAGCGAACAGGATAAATCTTTCTATCGTGGAAAGATTGAAGGGGCCAAGTTCTTCATTAATCGTATTACAGGACTTGTAATTCCCAAACTGGAAAATCTGAAGAAAGATGAACAGAGCGCGATGAACATTCCTCTAGAATCTTTCGCCGGTGCATAAACACTTTTAAAAAAGAACAACTTTGAGCGGGGAGGCCATAAAACCTCCCCGCTTTTTTAGTGAGACTCGCTGAGCGCGAATGTAATGAAGTGCGAAGCTAAGTGGGATTGGCCTATTGACCTACCTTTTAATTTATGCCAAAAGAAAAAAATGCGAAGAAGAAAACAGCAAACTCAGTTGCAATCAATAGGTGAAGTTTTATTTTCTGCATTGAAAAAAAAAGGCCTGAGCTTAAAAATTGAAGAAAATGCTCTACTGAAGCTCTGGCCAAAAGCTGTGGGACCGCAAATTTCTTCCAAAACACAGCCTGATTGTTTGCGAGGCGGCACCTTGTTTGTTAAAACAATTTCGTCGGTCTGGGTACAACAACTTCATTTCATGAAAGAAGAAATTCGGGATAAATTAAACGAACTTACCGGAAAAAATGTCATAAAAGAAATCCGCTTTTTGGTTGGTCACATACCCGTCCAGGTAAAATCCGAAGGAAATGTCTCTGTAACAAAAAAAATAGCATTAAAAGAAAGAGACAAGAAAATGATTGATGACTGCACCGCGGCTTTAGCCGACCGTGAATTGGCATCCATATTTAAACGTGTTATGCAAATAGAAATCAGTCGCCGCCGTCAGCTGGAAAAAGAGAAAGTTCGGTGAAGACACCTTCCATCTCTTGAGTATATTTTTTATTTTGATCATAAATAAAAAGGGGTGATTCAATTTTTAGTTCTTCATGACCGCCGCTTTTTCCCTCCACCAAAACAAATTCCGCTTCAGAAAAATTATCAGAGAAAATCAGCTTCATTTTTTTTGGTTCAATGTCGCTATCTCGAAACAGGCAAACAAGTTCAGCTAATCGCTTCGCCGGATAAATAGTAAAAACTGTTCCTGCGGATCTAAGCAAATATTTTGCGGCTGTTAAAAATACCTTTAAAGAACCATTTATTTCATGACGGGCAATAGCTTTTTCCGGATGTGGATTTATTCTGCCGGAATTCAGTTTTCGATAAGGAGGGTTAAAGATTACTGCATCAAAGGAACGCGCCGGTAAGACATTTTTTATATCACGTGCATCTCCGAAAAATATTTTAACACGGCTTTCCAATTCATTTATTGTCGTGCTTTTTTCGGCGAGAGCTGCGAGATTTTTCTGAATTTCCAAACCGGCGAAATTACTTTGAGGAAAACGCTTTGCCAGAATAAGGAGAATAATACCGCTGCCGCATCCGATATCAATAGCACGGGCGGGCGGTTTTAAGGATACAAAATGAGCGAGCAGAATAGAGTCCAGAGAAAATCTGTATCCCCGTTTTGTTTGAAAAACCCTTAAACGTCCTCCAAGAATTTCATCCAGGGTTTCTTCTTCCATATTCTGTATAACCAAAAATTTTCAATCCAGTTTGTGAACAAAAATACCGCTGCGCAGTTTTGGCTCAAACCACGTTGACTTTGGCGGCATTATCGCTCCGGCGTCAGCAACTTTTATTATTTGCTCCATAGTCGTAGGATAAAGAGAAAACACCACGGCAAAACCGTCTTTGTTAACCAGCTTTTCCAGTTCATCCATTCCCCTTATACCGCCAATGAATTTAATGCGATCGTCTACGCACGGATCTTTAATTCCTAGAACAGGAAACAGTAGATGATCCTGCAATATGACTGCATCCAGGCTGGCTACTGGATCGTTTTCGTTATATATTCCTTTTTTAATTGTTATTTTGTACCACTTGCCTCCCAGATACATTCCAAAATCATGAAAATTTTGTGGTGATCTGGCTGTAAAGTTTTCAGTAACTGTAAAAGACGCGCTGATTTTTTCGATAAATTTTTTCGGAGTCAAACCGTTTAAGTCCTTGACTGCGCGGTTATAATCCATGACTTTAAGTTGAGCGTGGGGAAAAAACACGGCCAATACGGATTCGTATTCGTTTAAAGAGCCCTCGGATTTTTCATTGGCGCGTCTATTTCTGGCAATGGTTGCTGCGGCTGCGGCGCGATGATGTCCATCGGCAA